>NZ_JBEXNW010000037.1:0-91050 GCF_040611295.1 Streptomyces sp. NPDC002935 | reverse complement strand
TACAACGAGTACAAGACCCAGGACGAGAACCACCTCCTGGAGACCACCGGCAAGGAGCTCCGCAAGCTCATGTCGTGGGTGAACGACGACGAGGCATGAGGTACGACGACGGGGTCGGCCCCCTGGGGACCGACCCCCCTTGTTCCCATCCGTCCTGGTGTGCGCACTGCGGGACGCGGGGTGCTGGTCGACGTGGCGAGCGTGGCCGGCTACCAGCCCAACCCGCGCATGGCGCTCTACGGAGCGACCAAGGCAGCCGAGGGAGCATGGCGACGAGCAGAGCTGTGCGGAGGGGGGCTCCGGGAGTGAGCCGGCTCCCCAGTGGCTCCCGGCGCGGTGCGTGGGTTTGGTCGCCAGGGCGCTGAGGCGCGGCACGATGTCTACGTCCGTTGCCCGAAGTGGCAGCCGTGTCAAGGGCCGAAGTTCCGCGAGCCGCCGAACGGCCGGCCGCTGCACCGGTCGCCATCACCCTTGCGAAAACGGACTGGCGGTCCGTATGCTTCATCTATCCGGACCGCCAGTCCGTTTGGGCCGGGTGTCCCGTCGCGAGGGACCGTCGTTCCTGCTGTACGTGCCGAGCTTCTCGCGACGGCAGGTCGTGACCCGACGGTCCGGTATCGCTGCGTCTTCGAGCAGAACGGAACCTTGATCATGACAGTGCCCATGACAGCCGCGGAGCTGTACCGCCACGGTCTGCGACTGCTGCTGGAGAAGGACATTCCCGGCTGGGTGGACCTGTGGGACGAGGACGGTGTCCTGGAGTTCCCCTTCGCGCCCCCGGGATGGCCCGAGCGGCTGGAGGGGCGGCAGGCCGTCGCGGACTACATGCGCCACTACCCCGACCACATCGACCTTCACGACTTCCCCGAGGTGAAGATCCATCAGACCGCCGTTCCCGAGACGATCGTGGTGGAGATGCGCGGGGTCGGCCGCCTCGTGGAATCCGGCAGCCTCTTCGACATGACATACATCGCCGTGGTCACCGTCAAGGACGGGCGCATCACCTCCTACCGCGACTACTGGAATCCTCTCGCCGTGTCGCAGCCCGGCGTCGACTTCGTAGGAGCGAACTGATGAGTGCCTCCAGCGTCACCCTGACCATCGGGGCCACCGGCACCACCGGCAGCCGTGTCGCCGCCGGTCTGATCGCCGAGGGCCACCGCGTCAAGGCCGCCAGCCGACGCGCCACACCCGTCGAACAAGCCGAGGCGGTCCGCTTCGACTGGAACGACCCCGAAAAATGGGGCGAGGCCCTCGACGGCGTCGACCGCGTCTATCTCATCCCGCCCATCGGCTCCTCGGACCCGGCCACGGCCATGCTGCCCTTCCTCCGCCGGGCCCGCGACGCGGGCGTGCACCGCGCGGTGCTGCTCAGCTCGTCGGCGATCCCTGCGGGTGGTCCGGCGGTGGGGCAGGTTCATCAGGCATTGCCCGGCCTGTTCCAGCAGTGGGCGGTGCTGCGGCCCTCCTGGTTCATGCAGAACTTCACCGGCGCAACTCCCCATGCGCGCACCATCCGTGAGGACGGCGCGATCTGGACAGCGGCGGGGCACGGTCGCGTCGGGTTCGTGGACGCGGCGGACATCGCCGCCGTCGCCGTACGCGCCCTTACCGACGAACAGGCCCCGAACACCGACCTGGTTCTCACCGGGCCGCAGGCGCTGAGCTACCACGACGTCGCCGCGATCATCACCGAGGCCATCGGCCGGCCCGTGGTGCACCGGCAACTGACGTTCGAGCAGCTGCGGGACCGCTGGGCGGGCGAGATACCGCTGGAGTTCGCCACCCTGCTGGCCGGCCTGGACCGCGCCATCGCCGACGGCGCCGAGGACCGCACCACGGACACCGTGCGGCGCGTCACCGGCCGGCCTCCCGGCACGTTCCGTGCATTCGTCGAACGGGAGGTGTCATGCGGCAGTTGATGTTCCACGACGACCCCGCGCTCCAAGAAGGCGGTGACGCCCACTGCCACCCTGGCGCCGTCCGCCTGGCGGCAGCGCGTATCTTCGACTGGCTCGACGACACGATATGACCCGCTTCACGCGACAAGGAGGGCCCGTGGCCCAGCGCACAGAACGCGCGGACGCCCTGCGCAACCGCGAGGCCGTCCTGGCTGCCGCCGACGCCCTCTTCGCCAGGAGCGGCAGCCCCAAGAGCGTGTCGATGGACGACATCGCCGCGGCCGCCGGCGTGGGCAAGGGCACGCTCTTCCGCCGCTTCGGCGACCGTGCGGGCCTGATCGGCGCGCTCATCGCCTCCCGCCTCGAGCCGCTGCAGCAAGCCGTACGGGACGCGCAGGGGGCCGAAGGTTCGCCCCGGCAGCGAGTGAAGGACCTTCTCGATGCCTCACTGCGCTTCAAGATCGAGAACCGGAACCTGATGTCGGCCGCGGAGGACGCCGGACTCAGCAGCCCCTACCAGGCCGAACACTACGGATCGTGGCACGAACTCCTGCGCGTGGACCTGGACCAGGTGCCAGGGGTCCGCGATGCGGAGTTCACCGCACACGTACTGCTGGCCGCCATCCGCGCCGACCTGGTGGTGCATCTGATCGACGAGCGGAAGATGACGCCCGCGGCCCTGCGGTCCGCGCTCGCGGACCACATCGACACCGTCCTGAAGACCTGAGCCCGACCACAGGTCCGTAGCCCGGCGGCACCCCTGCCTTCTACAAGCCGAACATCGCCGACAGGGTGTTCGCTGCAAGGCTCTCGGGGGACTCGTCCAGGCCGAACCGCGGATGGGGCCGGCGCAGGCTGAGCACCGCGAGGCCGTGCAGGGTGGCCCAGATGGACCTGGCCATCAGCTCCGGTGACGGCCCGGCAGGGATGAGCGCGGCCGCCTGCGCGTCCACGACGGCCGCCAGAAGCACCTCGAAGGACTCGACACCGGCCGGGCTCGCGACCGGCCGACCACGGAACATGGTGACGAAGAGGTCGGGGTGGTCGTGCGCGAAGCGCACATACGCCCCGGCCATACGGAGCAGGCGCTCGCGCACATCGACCGCGCTCGCCGAGGTCCTCGCCAGGCTGTCGCGCAGCGTCTCGTAACCCTGGTCGGACACCGCGGCAAGGAGCTCGTCCCTGCCGCTGAAGTGACGGTAAGGCGCGGCGGTGCTCACACCGGCCCGGCGGGCGACCTCGTTGAGGCTGAACTGTTCGTGTCCGCGTTCGGTGAGGATCTCCCGCGCTCCGTCGATCAGCGTCTGCCGCAATGCTCCGTGGTGGTACGTCGCTCGAGCCATCAACTGCCTTTCCCTGCCGCCCACTTAATGTTACCGATTCTAACATCGGCTGCTATGTTAGAACCGTTTACATCGCAGAGGCGTGACGACATGAGGAGTTCGGATGACTTCCATCGCACCCCCCGCACAGAGCAACAAGAGCTCGCGGCACGGGAGTTCAAGATGGAGCTGGACCTGGGTGGCCTTCTCCTCGCTGGCCGTCTCCGGCTATTTCGTGGGTCAGTACGCCCAGGGCACGCTCGACTCGCTGGCGCACCGGGAAGTCGGCCTCGCGCCCGACTACGCCTCCCGTGCGCTGCCGATCCAGCTGACCTTCTACTTCCATATCGTCTTCGCCGGGCTGGCGTTGGCGCTCGGCCCGTGGCAGTTCGCCAAGCGACTGCGTGGGCGCCGCCCCCGAGTCCACCGGGGGATGGGCCGCGCCTACCTGGTCAGCGTCTGGATCGGCTCGGCCTGCGGGTTCGTGATGTCGATGTTCAGCACGGTGGGCCTGCTCGGGTTCTTCGGCTTCGGGTCGCTGGCGGTGCTGTGGGGATGGACGTCCTGGCGTGGCTACAAGGCCATCCGGGAGCGCGACATCCGCAGCCATCAGGCGTGGATGATCCGGAGCTTCGCGCTCACCTATGCGGCGGTCACCCTGCGGCTGTGGTTCGGGGTGCTGATCTTCGCCCAACTGCCCTTCATCCAGGGCGAGAACCGGTTCGACGTCGTCCTGACGGAGGCGTACGCCCCACTGCCCTTCCTGTGCTGGCTGCCCAACATCGTGATCGCCGAGTTGATGATCCGTCGCCGCGGCCTGCCGGCGCTGCACCTCACGACAGCCCCGGCAACCGGAGCCGGCAAGCGCTCAGGACAGGCCGAGGCCACCGCCCGATGACCTGCTCACCGCAGCCGTACGACCGGACGGCCAACCACCGTCGGCCGACGCACGGCACGCCCGGCACCACGCACGAACCTGCCCCGCCCGTCGTAGTCATTTCCCGGGAGAAGCCATGACCGTTCACACCGTCAAGAACGTCGCCTCGTCCGCCTTCCTCGTCACCGACGAGAACAGGGCCATGATCGTGGACACCGGCGTCGCCGGGCGGGCCCCCGCGATGCTCCAGCAGATCGCCGACGCGGGCCTGCGCCCCGCCGACGTCAAACTCATCCTGCTCACCCACCACCACGCGGACCACAGCGGTTCGGCGCTCGCTCTGCGCGAGGCCACCGGAGCACCCATCGCCATCCACCGCGACGACGCCGACCAGCTCCGCCGCGGCGGCCGGGTCGACCTGCAGCCGACCAGTGTCATGCCCCGGCTCATGAAGGTCATGCTGGCCAAGGCCGAAATCCCGGCCATCGAGCCTGACCTCGTCCTCGAGGACGCGGAGGACCTGACCCGTTTCGGAGGAATCGGCCGGTCCTTCGTGACCCCCGGCCACACCCCCGGATCGGTCTGCGTCCTCCTCCCCGACCACAGCATCCTGGCCGGCGATGCGCTCTCCGGCGGCATGATGCGAGCCCGCATCGCGCGCAAGCCGATGTTCGCCACGGACCTGGACGCCGCCGCCCGCAGCATGAGTGCCGTCGCCCGCCACGAGCCCACCACCGTGTACGTCGGCCACGGAGGCCCTCTGACGGCTCCGTCCGTCGCAGCACTCAGGGCCCTGTGAAACCACTCGTCATGCTGGACCTCATCATCAGGACAGCGCTTGGGCGAGCTGGTTGGCGAAGCTCCGGTTCCTGCCGCTTCTTTCCGCGACCTGGGTCTCTCAGGCGCGCTGCTCCAGCTCGGCCGCGCCGAACGACACGCTGAAGCGTTCGCACCAGATCGTCACCGTGGAGAACGTGTTCAGGTCGGTGCCCGGCGGGATCGCGTAGTTCTGGCTGCCCTCGTTGCCTTTGAGGTCGCCGAGGTCGATGTGCTTGCCGTCGTCGAGGTTGCCGCCGCCGTTCTGCTCGACCGGCTGGTCGGTGAGCCATACGTGCAGGGCCGGGCCGTCGGAGGTGCGCAGGTTCGTCAGGCGCAGTGCCGCCTTCTCGTCCGCGAGCCGCAGGATCTCCGCCGAGCCGCTGGTCTCGTGCTCGTGGGAGATGAAGTCGCCGGTCCCCAACTGCTCGGCCTGTACGGCCCCTTGCCGGCCGGTGGCCAAGGGAGCGGCCTCGTCCACGCGCGTCGTGGTGAACAGCCGCCAGGGCTGGAAGAGACAGAGCCCGACGGCCAGCGCGAGGACGATCACCGCGGTGCTGCCCCAGAGGACAAGGCGCTTGGTTCGGGACATGAGGTTTCCGTTTCCGTTTCTGAGAGAGCGAAGCCTCCGCCTCGACCGCGGCTGCTGTCACGTCGCGGTCAAGGCGGAGGCCGGATCCAGCAGGAGCATTTCGCCGACGTCAGTCCTGCTTCGCGGGGCGCAGGCGCTCGAGCTCGATGGAGAGCGTGGATTTCCCGCGGCGCAGCTCATCGGCCTCGTCGCGGATGGCATCGAGCCTGACCTCGAGCATGCCGACCCGCTCGCGGTAGCGCTCCAACTCGGCCCGGACGAACTCGGCGTCTGCCACCTGGCGGGCCGTCTCCGTGCGGATCGCAGCGGTTTCCTCGGCGAACTTCTGTTCTGCGGAGTCAAGTTGGGCGACGGCCATGTCGCCCGCCTCCTCAGCGAGCGTGGCGCGCCGCTCGGCGGCCAGGATGCGCTGGGCACAGGCGCGGGTGACGGTCTCGATCCGGGCCTCGGCCGCCGCGGAGTCCGTGATGATCGCCAGCTCTTCGATGTAGGCGGGCAGGTCGGTGGCGAGCCGGCTGATGAGCGCGACGAGGGCGTCGCGTGACTGCGCGGCACGGGTCCCGTCGACGCCCGGCATGGAGAGCTCGTCGGTTACGGATGCCATCGACGCCTGGTCGAACGCCTCGGTGGCGGGAGCCTGTCCGAGCTCCTGAGGTACCGCGGCCATGGCGGGCATCTGTCCGAGTGCATTCGGCGCCACTCCAGGAGCGGCGACCTGCTCGAAGGCGGCGTGCGAAGAAGGCTCGACGACCGGCTCCTGGCCGTCCTTCGCCTCCTCCTCGGCGGCCTTCTTGGCTGCGGCTGCCGCGCGCTTGTCCTCCTTGCGCTGTGTCCGCTTGGCGCGGAACTTCCTGAACGCGCCGAGCGCGTTGTGGTCGGGGTGCTCGCAATAGCGGGACGCCGGACCCTGCGCGTCGGGTGCGGGCGGCTCGGGCGGGTTGGTGCAGCCCGGGTAGGCACAGGTGGGGACAGTCTCGGTGGTCATCTTCTTTCAGCCTTTCGTTGCTGACTCAGCGATATTCCGGATTCTCAAAGTCGAACCGGCATCCGGCGTCCCACTGCGACCGCTGGTTCCCGTGCGCCGGAACGCCACCGGCGTCCTTGAGCAGCCGGGCCAGATGCATCAGGTTCCACGTCATGAACGTGGTGTTCCTGTTGGTGAAGTCGTTGGTGGGACCGCCGGAGCCCGCATCGAGATAGGAGGGGCCCGGCCCGGCCTCCCCGATCCAGCCCGCGTCCGCCTGCGGCGGGATCGTGTATCCCAGGTGCTGCAGGCTGTACAGGACGTTCATGGCGCAGTGCTTGGCGCCGTCCTCGTTGCCGGTGATCAGGCAGCCGCCCACGCGCCCGTAGTAGGCGTACTGACCGGCGTCGTTGAGCAGGCCCGAGCAGGCGTAGAGCCGCTCGATGACCAGTTTGGCGACCGAGCTGTTGTCACCCAGCCAGATCGGCCCGGCGATGACGAGGATGTCGGCGGCCATCACCCGCTGGTAGAGCGCCGGCCACGAGTCGCGCTCCCAGCCGTGCTCGGTCATGTCCGGCCACACCCCGGTGGCGATCTCATGATCGATCGCTCGTACGTGCTCGACCTCGACGCCCTGCTTCTTCATGATCTGCGAGCTGAGGTCGATCAGGCCCTGTGTGTGGCTGCGTTCGGGGCTTTTCTTCAGCGTGCAGTTCAGGAACAGCGCACGCAGGTCGTCATGGCTCATGCCCCCTCAGTGCGGCCGGCGAGCCAAGCGTTACAAGCGACTCTCGAACCGTTCGCGCCCGGGCCGGTCGGACCCTGGCGCCACATGTAACGCCCGGCCGCATTCGGATACTGAGCTGTTGCCGCAGCCCATGGCCAACAGCCGGAGGAGCACAGTGATTTCCAGAAGAAGCACGTTGCGCACCCTGATGGGCAGCGCGGCGGCCGCCGCTTCGGTCGTCGGAGCGACCGCGTTCACGGCACCGGCGCTCGCGGCCGATCGAGGACAGGGCGATGAGCGTTACGGGAACGGCGCAGCCACCATCTATGTGCAGAGCAACGCGGCCGACGGCAACGCCGTGCTCGGATTCCGGTCCGACGGATCGCCGATCGGATCGTTCGCCACCGGTGGTAAGGGAAGCGGCGCCGGCCTCGGCTCCCAGGGCGCGGTGACCGCCGGCGCCGACGAACTCTTCCTCAGCTCTGCTGCTGCCAGTCCTTGAACGCGGTCAGGAGCTTGCTCCGCGCTTCTCCCGAGATCGACTCGGCGGGAAGTTCGCCCAGTGTGGTGATGGTCCGCCGGAACTGGGCGAGATACGTCTCGCACCCGTCGCACAGGGCGAGGTGCTCGACGAAGCGGGCCTCTTCCTCCGCGGAGAGCGCGCCGTCGAGGAACGCCGTGACCAGATCCACGAATTCGTCGCAGTTCATGAGCTCAGGTCCTCCCGCTCCCGCCGTTGCGCAGCGCCAACGGCTGCGCGCCCGCGAAGTAGTCTTCCAGCCGGGCACGGACAGCGGCCCGCGCCCGGTGCAGCAGCACCCGCTGGTTTCCGGGCGAGATCCCAAGAAGTGAGCACACCTCCTGCGACTCGTACCCCTCGACGTCGCGCAAGGTGATGACGGTCCGCAGCCGAGCCGGGAGCTCGGCCAGCGCCGCTGTGATCACGGCCCGGGCCTCCCCGCGCAGCGCCTGCCCCTCAGGAGTCTCCCACGGCTTCGGTTTCCCACCGGATGTCCAGTGGCTCGGGTGCGGATCGTCGGCCGCCTGGAACCTCGACGGATCGACGGTCGGCCCCTCGTCCTCCGGCAGCAGACTCGTGAACGGCACCGTCCGATGTTCCTTGGCCCCGCGTGCCCGGGCGATGTTGACCAGGATCCGGTAGACCCAGGTCTTCAGCATCGACCTGCCCTCGAAGCCGTCGATCCCGCGGATCACCGCGAGCCACGTCTCCTGGACGACGTCCTCGGCAGTGGCCCGCGTCGAGACGAAAGACATGGCCAACCGCACCATGCCCGCAGACCAGGCGTCCAGTACCAGCCCGAAGGCCTCCTCATCACCCGCTTGGAGACGCGCTGTCAGCACGTCGTCGGGCGGAACTCCTGCGCCCCCCACAATCGCCCCCATGTCGGCGTAGTCGCCATGACGCCACGGCGCCATGTCCCCGGCGATTCTAGGACGGCCCGGCACCAGGCCCGAGTCGGCCCGGACAGGGGTCACCGTTCCGTAAGTCCCGTAGCCCCCAAAGCAATCGGATGTCACCGCAGTCGCCGGTGGACGTCCTGGAACAGCTCCTGGAGGCAAGGCTTGCCCTGCGCGGGTAACGGCGATTGGACGGGTAACGGGTCAGCCCGCGTCCGGTGCGTCGACGATGTCGCCGTCTTTGCTGAGCGTGTGAGTACGCCAGTACACGTCCCACTTGTCGTCGACCTGCTTCGGCACCTTGCCCTGCGGGTAGCGCACGAATCCTGCTGGTGGCTCCTTGCTGTCCGAGACACACGCGGAGCCGGTGGCGCCCACGGTCATGACGGGATACTCGCCGTTGCTACAGATGTCCTCCTGGTACTCGAAGCCGGAACATCCGGTGAGCGCCACGGCGGCTGCCGCGCTGGTGAGAGCAACAGCAACGACGCGGACCCTTCCGGGTCGGCTGACGGCGGTGGACCGGCTCGTTCTGCGGGGCATGGGCACGATTGTCTCCAGTCGGCTGGTGTGTCCCCACTCTCTCCGCCGGACAGCCGGCGAATCCTGAGCCCGGGTACTCAGCTGCGCTCGCGCGGATACTCAACTCGGCGAGTCCAGAGACGTGTTGCGACGCGGATCAGGTCAGCAGCTGTACGAAGGCGGCTGTGCGGCAGGGGCGTTGGGGCTGTGCGTGAATATCCACCACCCGGACGGTCGCCGGTGGAACGAGTCCGTCAATACTGCGTGACAAACGCCGCTCGGATCACCGACCGCCTTTACTTACAGAGACACAGCCGCTCGTTCCGAAACGATCGCCCTTTCAAAGCGCTCGAGAAGAACGCATGACCGCGGACACGCCCGACCCGCTCGCCAACATTGACAGTGAGGACGCACACGGGTTCGCGTCCTACACGAGAAATGGAACAGTCAGTGACCACCAATCGCACCCTCGTCATTGTCGCCCACCCGAACCTCACGGAATCCCGTGGCAACGCCACCTGGCTCGCCGAGATCAAGGACTTGGACAACGTCACCGTCCACGACCTCTACCAGACTTACCCCGATTTCAAGATCGATGCCGCACGCGAGCAGCAGCTGCTGCGCGAGCACGACACCGTCGTTCTCCAGTTCCCGGTCTACTGGTACAGCGTAACCCCGCTGCTCAAGGCCTGGTTCGACGCGGTGCTGGTTCACGGTTTCGCCTTCACCTTCGACGGTTCCCCCTCCGCGCTGCAGGGCAAGAAGGCTTGGCTGGCCGTCACGGTCGGCAGCACCCTGGAGACCTACGCCGCGGAAGGCCTCGCCCGACGGACCCTCGAGGAGTACCTCGCCCCGGTCGCTCAAACGCTGGAGTTCTGCCAGCTTGACTATCAGGGCTTTCACTCCGTCTACGGCATGATCTTCGACCCGTCGGACGAGGACATCGCCCTGAACGCCAAGGAATACCGCAGGCTCATCGCGACCAGTGAGACGCCGGTCGGCTGACCTCGATTATTCGTGAACCTCGATTCGTGAATTCTTCGAGTTTTCATGATTAATCACGATGCTTACTCTGGGGCCCAGCCCCAGGCCGCGCGTTCCTGCATGTCACCGCCGCTTCCTTCGCCGAACTCGACGGGAGTTCAGCGAAGGAAGCTCGACTCAGGCTCGGTGAAGCAGTCTTGAAACCCTACGGGCGGCGGCCGAACCAACTCCTCCTGTGCTTGCCGACAATGGCTGCGGCTCTCACGGCGTTCGGCGGCCTGGAAAGACGCGGAGATCCTTCTCTTTCGCCACCAGGTCGCGCTGCTCGAGCGTCGCGTGACCGCGCGCCCGAAGCTGACATGGGCTGATCGGGCGTTGTTCGCCGCGTTCCTGGCTCTGATACCTCGAGCCCGGCACGCGGGCCTGCGACTTCCCGTAAACCCCGCGACGATCCTCAAATGGCACCAGGACCGGGTGAAACGACGCTGGGCGGAGAATTCGCGGCGCAAGAACCCGGGGCGTCCGCGCCGGCATCCCTCGATCGCGAGGCTCGTGCTGCGCATGGCCCGCGAGAACGACGGCTGGGGGTATCGCCGCATCACCGGGGAGTTGGCAGGTCTCGGGATCACGGTGGCGCCCTCCACCGTCTGGGAGATCCTCAAGAGGCACGGTATCGACCCGGCCCCACGACGTAACGGACCGAGTTGGGCTACGTTCCTGCGCTCCCCGGCTGAGCCCTGGGAGCTGCCGGAAAATTACTTCGGGATCTTGGTGCTCTCCGGGACGAGGGTGTGTCCGGCGATGGCGGCGAGTTGCTCGGCGGTGGTCACGGTGATGGCACCAGTGGGTACGGTGTGCCCGAGAGCCGCGAGGTCGCGGCCGACGTCGCGGACGGCGGCGCCGATCATGGCCTTGGAGACGCTGAGGAGGGACGCCAGCGGCGGCTGGGGCAGGGACCAGCGGGTCTTGAGGACGCAGACCAAGAGGCGGTCGGCGATGGAGAGGTAGTGGCTGCCGGTGCCGGGGCCGGTCTTCTTGCCGGGGATGATCGGCGGGTGCTCGTCCAGGTAGTCGCGGTAGCGGCCGAGCAGAGTCTGCCAGGCGGCGGGCTCCATGCCGGTCAGGCTGGGATGGAGCAGCCATGCGGGGGCCTTGTCCCCCGCGGGGAAGCGGCCGAACTCCGGTGACGGGCGCGGGGGTTCGGGGCCAAGCGGTTCGGGTCGGATGCTGTAGTTCCAGGTGCCGTGCCACTCGTGCGGCTCCAGGGGGAGCCGGTCCATGACGTGGTCGGGAACGGTGGTGCCGGTCGGGTGGGCGCCGGGGTCGAGTTCGGCGCGGACGGTGAGCCCGGTGCGGGTCGTGGTCGCGCCGATGGTGTTGACGACGACTTCATGGCTGGTGAGCGGCCTGCCGCGCCAGTTGGTGCTGATCCGGGAGAACAGGCGGTGCTCGATCTTGTTCCACTTCGATGTCCCCGCAGGGAAGTGGCAGACCGTGACCTCCAGGCCGGCCGCGTAGGTGAAGTCGGCGAGCTCCTTCTTCCAGGCCCGCACCCGGTAGCCGTTCGCCCCGCCGGCGTCCGCGGTGATCAGCAGCCGGGTCGCGTCCGGGTAGCGGGCCCGTCCCTCCGCCTCCCACCAGCGGCGCAGAGTGGCCACGGCGAACGCCGCAGTGTCCCCGTCGCAGCCCACCGAGACCCACCCGGCGTCCGCGGCCAGGTCGTGGATCCCGTAGGGCACCGCCTTCTGCGCGGCCTTCTCCTGGAAGTCGTGCGCGCGGACCTGCACGGGCTGACCGGCGTGGTGCCACTCGCGACCGGCCACCGCGTAGTCGCCGGGCACCTCCTTCTTTTTGGTGTCCACGCTGATCACCGGCTCGCCTGCCTGCGTGAACTCGCAGACCTTGTCGTTGATGTAGCGGAACTGGGCGTCCCGGTCGGGATGCCGGGCACCCTCGGTGGTCCGCGAGGTCGCCTGCAGGGAGAAGCCCTCCTCCTTCAGCAGGGCGGCCACGGTGTCCGCGCCGATGCGGTACCCCTGAGCCGACAGCTCGGCGGCCAGTTTGCGGGTCGACTTGGTCGTCCACTGCAAGGGGGACTCCGGATCTCCGCGTTTCCCGGGCTCCACCAGCGCCAAGAGCGCTGCTACCAGGCCGGGGTCGTGCTCGCGCAGCCGCTTGCGCCCCGCCCCGGGCCGACGCACGCCCACCGAGGGCGACATCCCTGCGTCCAGTTCAGCCGCCCCGCGCGAGACGGTGTCCTCCGAAACCCCTGCGGCACGCGCCACCACACGGATCCCGCCGTGTCCCAGCGCCCGCGCATCCGCGCCGAGTACCAGACGCCGACGTCGCTCATCCAGATGCGGCAGCAACCGTGCGAACTTCTCCACCAGCGCCGCCTCGATCCCCGCCATCACACCGGGATCCTACGAGCCAACCACCCTACAGAACACCGAAGTTATTAATCGTCAGCTCCCTGGGCGGACCGCCGCACCCACGAAGAGCGAGAACATGTACACTCGCCCGAAGTATCGAACCTTTAGTGGATTCCGCCGACCGAGCCCTGGCGATGAGTCAGGACCCCGGCGAGTGACCTATGGTGTCCACTTCGTGGTGATGGTCATGGTCCGTAGTAGTTCATGAACTGGTCGGGGGGCTGGTGTAGTGGCTAGGGCTGGTGTAGTGGCAGCGGCTGCAGGCGATATTGCCGAATCGGTCGGCCTTGACCGCTTGGAATGCCAGGTCGTGCAGGGTGGAGGGGTTCCCCGGCAGGCGTACAGTGCGGGCCTGGCGGCGCTCCTCCTCGAAGGTGTCATCCAGGACGTGATGCCGGAACTCGGCGGACCAGTGCAGCTGTTGACGGACCGCCAGTTCGCTGGGTCTCGCGTCCGAGGCCGGCAGGCTGGTGATGCCGAACACGTATTCCTTAAATCACGATTGTGCGACTCCATGCCCGCGCGCCAAGTCCGGCAAAGCATGACCGATCACGAGAACTGGCTGACCACCACCATGGAACGGAACTCGCCGGGGCCCTGGTGACGAAAAACGCCGTCGCCGACAGCCAAGCCCATTGACGAGGTCCTGTCCCAGGCTATTTCGGGGGAAACCTGTGCCGCAAACCTTGCTGAGCAATCCTTGCTGAGCGTCCATGGCCCTAGACGGCCAGTGGGCGATTTTTCTGAGCCATCGGTCCCCGCAGTCGATGAATTGGACCACTGTATCATCCATGCCCTGCGTATCGACGGTCGGGCGCCGTTCAGCCGGATCGCCGAGGTTCTGGGCGTCTCCACGCAAACAGTCGCCCGTCGCTACGGGCGGCTGAGCAGCGAGCTGTCGCTACGCGTTGTCGGGGTGGTGAACCCGCGGCAACCATCAGGTGGTAAGTGGATTCTGAGGCTCACGGCCAGCCCGAACACCGCTCAGACTGTCGCGCAGAGCTTGTCTCGGCGGGACGACACCACCTGGGTGCGGCTCGTGTCCGGGGGAACCGAAATCTGCTTCGTCATGAACTCCGCGGCGCACCATGCGCTGCTGTTCCGCGAGATCCCTCGTGTGGCCAACATCGCCGAGGTGTCGGCGCACCGCCTGCTGCACACCTATCTAGGCGGTCCCACCGCATGGCAGGGGCACACTACCGCTCTCACCAACGAGCAGCAGGAACAACTGCGCCGAGCGCTCGACTCGTCGGATGACGCCGACGAGCCCAAGCTCCGCTCATCCCTGACCCAGGCGGACTGGCACCTGCTGGCCGCGTTGCAGAACAACGGCCGCATCAGCTACACGGACCTCGCCGCCGAGACCGGCCAGTCTTCCTCGACCATTACGCGCCGACTCGCTGCGTTGCAGGCCAGCGGCATGCTCACCTTCGACGTCGAGATCAGTGCGGAGGTATACGGCATCACCACGCAAGCCCTGCTGTGGATGTCGGTCGCCCCCGCGCACCTGAACCAGGTAGCGAGCACCCTGATCCAACACAGGGAACTAGCCTTCCTGGCCTCTACCACCGGCCCGACCAACCTGGTGGCCCTCGTCTTGTGCAAGAGTCCCAGTGAACTGCATGACTACCTGGCCGACAGGCTCAGCGCGCTGGACTCCATCCGCATGCTCGAAACAAGTCCTGTCCAGAGGACCCTGAAAACCTGCAGTCCGTTCCTGCACAGCAGCCCCAGACGTAGCAATTCAGCCTGACGCGGGTTCGGAGCCTCCATCAGTCGATCAAGTCCAGGGTTTCAGCAGTGTGCGAAATGTCGGGTGGCCCGGGGGAATCTCACCCCCGGCTCCCGCAGATCCGTAGCGTGAGCCTCCTTTCCTCGACCAGAGGTCTGATGACGTGGCCTGGCCTGCGTGAAGTGCGCCGAACCACCGCACCCATCGGATGCGGCGCTCGCCGCGCCCCGAGCCGGGCTTCCCTCGGCTGAACTCCCACCGAGTTCAGCCAGGGGAAGCGGCGGTGACGTGCGGGAACGCGGGGCCCGGGGCTCGGCCCCGGAATCATCAAGGTGAGTGGCCGGCCTCTCGGCAGCCCAGGGTCATCAGCGGTTGTAGACGAGGTTGGCGATGCGTTCGGCGATCATGATCGTGGTGAGGTTCGTGACGCTGGAGGGCACGTACGGAATGATCGAGGCGTCCACGACACGCAGAGCGGCGATTCCGTGCACGGCTCCGCGGGAGTCGACGACGGCCTGAGGCGAGTCGGCGGCACCCATGGGGGCGGTCGAGGTGGGGTGACCGTAGATGGAGAGGCCGGATTCGATCACCCGCGTCAGTTCCTCGGCGTCGTCGGGCAGTTCGCGCGGCATCAGAAGCCCGGCGAGCGACGGCGCGAGTGCCGGGTCACGGGCCAGATCACGGGCGATTCGTACGCCTTCGAGCATGCGTCGGCGGTCGCGCTCGGTGCCGAGGTAGTTGTGGTCGATCAAGGGCTGGGCAAGCGGATCGCGGCTTGTGAGGCGCACCGTGCCCTGCGCCTCGGGGAGCACGAGAGCCGTGGACAGGGCGATGACGCCGCCGTCGGGCATGAACGGAGCCCCGCCTGGATGCACGGCGACGACGTTCAGGTCGAGTTCACCGTCCGCGGCCTCGCTGGACGCGGTCCACAGCAGCGCGCCGAGGGCCGGAGCCATCTCCCCTCGCCCCGGGGCGAGGGCATGGACCGCGGGGCAGAAGGGGTGGTCTTGCAGGTGTTGTCCGACGGGTAGGTCGGCGAGGGGCTCGATGCCGAGCGACGCCAGTTCGCCGGCGGGGCCTATGCCGGAGCGCAGCAGGATCGCCGCGCTTCCGTAGGTCCCGGCGGAGAGGATCACCTCGTCGGCATGGTGCACGGTCCCGTCGGCGGTGACCACTCCGGTCGCACTGCCACCGCGGAACAGGACCCGGTCGACGGTGACGGCACCGTGCACCGTGAGATTCGGGCGAGCGCGCACCTCGGCGGTGAGGTAGACCAGTGCGGTGTTCTGCCGGATCCCGTCGAGGACGTTGACCGCGAAGGCTCCGACGCCGTCCTGCTCGGCACCGTTGAAGTCGGTGATCCGCTTGTGGCCACGGGCGACCGCGGCGTCGATGAAGCCACGATGCGCGGAGGTCAGCTCGGAGTCGGTCAGCTGGCGCACGGGCATCGGCCCGCTTCGCCCGTGGAACTCGTCCTCGCCGGTGGGGGTGTTCTCCAGGGCGCGGAAGTACGGCAGGACGTCGGCGAAGCTCCAGTCGTCGAGCCCGTTCTCGGCCCAGCGGGCGAAGTCGCGGGCGCGGGCACGGAGGGCGGCGCCGGCGTTGACGGCGGAACTCCCGCCCATCACCTTGCCGCGCAGGGCGATCATCGAGGGGGTCAGTCGTCCGCCCCGCGAGGTGTATCCCCAGTCGTGATCGAGATCGGCGATGCGGTTGGCGTCGAGCAGCGCGTCGGGGAACCGGGTGGGGCCGTAGTCCGGCCCGGCCTCGAGCAGCACGACGCGCCGGGCGGGGTTCTCGCTCAGGCGCGCGGCGAGCACCGCGCCGGCCGACCCGCCGCCGACGATCAGAACGTCGGCCGGTTCGACGGAGTGGGACAAGGTATGACCCTTTCGATCTCGCTGGAGTGGGAGGGAGCGTCCCGGTGGCGAGCCGCCGCGGGCGACATCGGAACCGCGCTCACGGTGCGAACGTGAGCGTTGCCGGAACCACTTTCAGTTCCGGATGACACCCTTGTTCCGCATGAGGAAGTCGGCCAGGTAGCCGTCGTGCGGTACCGAGGGATCCATCCAGTGGGTGAGCTGGCTTCCCAGGTACAGGTTGCTGATGGTCGGCTCGCCGAGCAGGCGGTCGATGAGCCGGCTGTCGTGGGTCATCGCGTTGAGCACGAGCGTGTTCTTCAGCGGTTCCGTGCCGGCCTCGGGTGTCCACGGCGCGATCCACACGCACGGGAACGGCAGTTCCACCCCTGCCTGCGGAGCGGCCGGATCGTCGAGTTGGAAGACGGCGGGCAGCAACGCGGCGCTCCCGTCCCCGAGTTCGCCCACGACGCCGTCGCCGCCGAGCCAGGGCCGGGCGCCGGCCGCCTTCTTGAGCAGGTGCGTCTCGATCGCCTTGGCGACCGCGACCGGCTGTACGGGGAGTACGGCCTTGTCGTCCTCGGGCGGCAAGGGGGTCGCGGCGGACAACCGCGCCGCGACCGCCTCGGCGAGCGGAGTCGGGTCGCCCTCCACGAAGACGGCTGTCGTGTTCACGCATCCGGTCCCGCCGTGGCCGCTCACGGACGAGACGATCACGTCCAGGTGGTCGCGCCAGTCCACGTCGGCCGTGATGAGGATCTTCGACCGGCCCGGCCCCTGCGGCAGCACCGTCGCGGCCTCGCCGTACTTGCGGGTCACCTCCTCGCCGCCGTACACCATTCCCAGGTCGGCGCCGCGCAGGATGGCGTCGGCACCGGCGTGGTCGGTGGGCAGGAGCACCACCTGGTCGTCGGCGAATCCCGCGCTCCGCAGTGCCGCCACGAGCCGGTGCGGGGTGAAGGGATCGCGGCTCGACGGGCGGACCGCGACGCGGTAGCCCAGCGCCAGTGCCTCCGGCCAGATGCTGTGGGTGCCGGGGTGGTTGCCCGCGGCGTGCACGGCGAACACGTCTCCGCGCCGTGTCCACACCGAACGCCCGGTCCGCGTCAGCGGATCGCGCCAGTTGTCGACCGCCCCCCGTGGGCGCGCGTACTGGACGCTCGCATGAGCCTTCGCCACCCGCTCGGCGACCGTCGTGGTCGCCGTGACGACGGAGGAGATCGGGACGCCACCGACCCTGCTGACAGCGTGTTGGTACTCCTCGACGGTCAGGCCGTCGATCGTCGCGGTCGCGAAGAGCTTGGCCGCACGGATCATCGCGTCGGCCCGTTCGTCGGCCGGCATGATGCTGCTCCGGCGCAGCGCCGCCATGGTGCGGTTGACGTACAAGGGCGGCACGAGGCTCAGTTCCGCGAGGGCAGTGCCTGCCACATCGGTGACCGTCTGTATGTTCCTGGAGCGGTAGGCACCCGTTGCTCCGAGCGCGGGCAGGTCGATCATCAGTAGACCCCCTCGATGACGTCCTCGTCCTCGAAGACCGCGACCGTGGAGATGTCGGCGACCGAGTCCCCGACCAAGCCGTTCACCTGCGGAATCCGAGTGGCGAGGTCACGTTCCAGGTTGCTGGGCAGCAGGAAGGACTTGCTGACGTGGTTGACCAGCACCCGGCCCCGCTCTCCGTAGGGCACCGGCTCAAGGCCCTTCGCATCGACGACCGTGAAGGTCACGTAGGGGGAGAACGAGTCGAAGACACACGGGTCGTCGACGGAGATCCCGGCGCGCTCGCCCGCGACCCCGATGATCATCGTGCTTCCGTACTCGCCGCACAGCGCGACCTCGGGGAACACCTCGGTCTTGAAGAGGTGCCGGGAGTCGGCGTCCATCTGAGTGCCTCCCCACCTGATGCACTTCACCCGCTCGTTCACCAGGGCGACAAGCTTCTCGTCCCTGGACAGCCGTTCCAGCAGCGGGGGCGTGATGGTGAGCAGGCCGATGTCCTGCGTCCGCAGGACCTCGGCGGCCTGGTCGATGAGGTGCTGGGCGTAGGCGTCGACCTGCCCGAACTGACCTTCGGCGATGAGCCGCTTCACCCAGCGCGGATCGAGGTCGATCGTGAAGCCGTGGCGGCCGTGCGTCACGGCGTGCTGCCGGAACAGGGTGCCCACGACGTGCGGCCCGGTCGGGATGATTCCCAGCCAGTTCCCTCCGCGCGGCACACCGTGACGGTCCAGGTTCGCGTTGCTCCAGCCCACCATGCGGTTCAGCCAGTCCCGCATCAGGACGACCCGCTTCGGGGCGCCGGTGGTGCCGCCGCTTTCGAAGAATCCGATCACGTCGGGCTGATTTCCGTATCCCCTGGGAATCAGGTCCTCGCCACGGACGTCACGAAGCTCCGCGGCCACGTTCGGGAAGAGCCGGAGGTCCTCGTGCGTCTTGACATCGGCTCGCGGATCGAAGCCGAGAGTGGCGGCTCGGTCCAGCCAGAACTTGCAGCCGGTCTCGGGATTGAAGTGCCACTCCATGGCGGCGCGGATGAACTCGTCCGGATCGGGCTGGACGTCGAACGGAAGATCCAGGATCTGGTCTGCGGTAAGAGGCATTGTCTCTTCCTCATGGAAAGGGTCGGGTGTTTCCGGGCACGACGACGACGCCGCCGAAGCGGTGAAAGGCGGTGAGCGCCAGGAGGGTTTGTCGAAGGAGCGGGGACTACGGTTGCAGTCGGCTCGTACGCCACTCGAGCGAGTCGCGGTCATAGCGCAGCCTGCGGTGCAGCCGGTCCGAGCTCGCGGACCAGAATTCGACGACGTCGGGCCGCAGCCGGTAGCCGACGAAGAACTCCGGCCGTGGCTGGGGCTCCCCGGTCAGTTCCAGGCTGCGTGCCCTGGCGCGCAGAGTCTCGACGTCCTCCAGCGGCTCGCTCTGCTCGGTGACCGTCGACATGGCGTGCAACGGAATCGGCCGGGCGGACCACAGGGCGTCCGACTCGGCGTCGGGCAGCAGCTCGACCGGACCGGAGACGATGATCTGCTGACCGGTCTCTCGCCAGTACAGCAAACCCGACGCCCACCCCGTAGCAGCGATTTCACGTCCCTTCTGGCTGCAGCTGTGGCTGCTGAACACCAGACCGAGGTCGGTGACCTCGGTGATGGCGACCACCCGGTTGGAGGCGCGGCCGCGGGAGTCCGCGGTGGCCAGCGCCAGCGCGCTGGGCTCGCGGACTCCGATTTCCCGTGCCTGGGAAAGCCAGCTGCGCACGAGCTGGAGAGGCTCCGCCGGCGGCTTGTCGTACTCGGGGAAGGGGAGGTCGACCTTCCCGCTGAGGGACTCGAATCCACTTGCGTCCATGAAAGGCCCCCCGCTAGACATTGATTGTTCCCTCGGCAACCAGGACGGCGTGCCCGCCGACGTGGACCGAGCTGATTGACTCGCCGACCCCTTCGGCGGTCGCCCTCATGACCGACGGGCGTCCCATTTCCACGCCCTGGGTAATTTTGATCTCCTGCCCGTACTCGGCGAAGCCGTGTCTGGCCAGATGAATCGCGAGAGGCCCGGCAGCGGAACCGGTCGCCGCGTCCTCGACCACGCCGTAGGCGGGGGAGAACATCCGCGTCCGCCAACCCCCGTCCGCCTTGGCGAAGCAGTTGGCGGCCATGTCGGGGAAGCGCGAGAGGGCGCGGTGATCCGGGTGGAGAGCGGAAAGCGCCTCGACGTCGCTCAACCCCACGAACACGTGACGCGGCCCGTTGTGGTAGATCTCGACCGGGGCCGTCGATGACCCGACCCCGAGTGCGGCCAGGAGCTCCGTGGCGAGATCGTAGGGCTTCGAACTGGGAACCGGCTGCTCCATCTGGACCCACGCGGCACCGTCGCGGGTGCCCAGCTCGAACGGGATGACACCCATCGCGGTCTCCAGCAGCAGCCTGTCGCGGCCCCAGGTCCGACCGAGCGCGAAGGCTGTACCGAGCATCGGGTGCCCGGCGAACGGCAGTTCGTTCACCGGGGTGAAGATCCTGATCCGTGCGTCGCCGTCCTGCTCGGCCGGCAGCACGAAGGTGACCTCGGAGAGGTTCATCTCCTTCGCGATGCGTTGCATCGTCTCACCGGTCAGATCCTCGCTGTCGAAGAAGACGGCGACCGGGTTGCCCAGCAGGGGCTCGCTGGCAAAAGCGTCTACGACCATGTATCGGTGCATTACGGGCGCTCCAGGGCTTGTGCCGGTACCGAGGGCCCGGCGGAGAAGGCGAGGCCGAGCGAGTCGATCCCCTCGGCCACCGCTGCGACGTCGAAGCCGGCGCGGTGGTCGGGTGCGTACCCGATCAGCTCGGCCGCCCGGTTGGGGGGCAGCTGCTGATCTGCCGGAACGTCCGAGTCCCACCACATGACCGCGCCCCAACGGCCGCGTTCACGGTCGGCGATCCACAGCTTCAGGCGCAGTCCCTCGACCTCGTGCCACGGCTCGACGGAGCCGTCACGAAGATCCTTCTCCAGGGATTCGATGGTCTGGTGGGACCTGGCCAGGTCCCACCAGACGACATCCACTCTCATCGGCCGAGCACCCCCTGTATCGCCTCTCTGATGATGCGCGGGCCGTCGACGGTGAGCACCGACTCGGCGTGGAACTGAACCGAGGCGAAGCCCGGCCCGCGTAGCGCGTTCACCTCGCCGGTCTCCTGGTCCCGGCTCACCTCGACCACGCCGATCCCTTCGACGGTTCGCTCGCTCACCGCGCTGTGCCCGGCGAACGTGTTGTAGAAGCCCACTCGTTCGGGCACGCCGAACAGTTCGATCTCACGCTGCACGCCCTGGTTGGGTACCTCGCGGCGGTGCAGCTCGAAGCCGAGCTTCGTGCTGAGCACCTGATGGCTCAGGCACACGGCCAGCATCGGCCGGCGACTCGCCAGCGCGGTGTCGATCGACTGCCGCAGCTTGGCGATCTTGGGGTGGGAGGTCATCCGCGGATCTCCCGGACCGGGACCGAAGACCGTCAGGTCGTAGGCCGCCACGTCGTACGGCTCGTCGAAGCGGCGGACCTCCACGGACAACCCCAGTGACCGCAACTGCTGGTCGAGCATCGCGGTGAAGGTGTCCTCCGCGTCCACGACCAGTGCCGTCATGCCGTCCAGCGAGGCCCCGGCCGACGGGCGGTCATCCTTGTCCCGGAGCCAGAAGCCCGCGATCCCCTCGTTGCGGCGCTCCAGGGCGGCGCGGACCTCCGGGTCGGCCGCGTAGCCGGATGAACGGTCGGACTTGAGCGCGTTGAGCAGGGTCGCCAGCTTGCTGTGGGTCTCGGCGGCCTCAGCCATCGGGTCGGAGTGGCGCACCAGTGTGGCCCCCACGGAAATGTTCATCCGGCCGCCGGGATCGATGTCGGCCGTCCGGATCAAGATCGCCGAGTCAAGTGTCTGCTGTCCGGCCGCGTCCCGTCCGATCAGCGCGGCGACCCCGCTGTAGTAGCCGCGTCCTTTCGGCTCGTAGCGCGAGATGACCTTGGCGGCGCTCTCCAGCGGGCTCCCGGTGACGGTCGGGGCGAACATCGTCTCGTGCAGGACCTCGCGCACATCGCGGTTGGTCCTGCCCTCGATCAGGTATTCGGTGTGCGCCAGCCGCGCCATTTCCTTCAGGTACGGCCCGTGGACGCGCCCGCCGTCATCGCACAGCCGGGCCATCATCTTCAGTTCCTCGTCGAGGACCATGTAGAGCTCGTCGGTCTCCTTGGTGTCGGCGAGGAACTCCATGACCCCCTGCAAGCTGGGGCCGCCGGACGGATACCGGTACGTGCCGCTGATCGGGTTCATGACGGCCGTGCCGCCGACGAGCGAGACGTGGCGCTCCGGTGTCGCACCGACGAGAGTGTTGCGGCCGGTGTGGATGATGAAGGTCCAGTAGGCCTTCTCCTCGCGCTCCAACAGCCGCCGGAAGAACGACAGGGCACTGGTCAGCGAGTAGTCGCCGATGTCCGCGACGAACGAGCGCTTCATCACGAAGTTGGCGCCCTCGCCGGTGCCGATCTCCTCGGTGACGATCTGACGCACCATCTGTGCATAGGCGTCGTCGTCCACGTCGAAGTGTCCGTCGGTCAGTTCCGTCGGGGCCTGCGGGAAGCCGGCGAGCGCTTCGGCGACCGGCACCGTGTCGCGAGCGGTGAGGCTCATCGCGAGCAGGGGCGTGGCGTCGTCCCGCGCGGCGAAGCCGCGATCGGCCAGCTGCCGGTAGGGGACGAGCACCAGCGTGTCGAGCGCGGGATCCGACCCGGAGTCGTCGGCCAACGGGATGTCGTCCAGCGACTTGTACTCGGTCACCTGGCCGGTCAGGATGTCCAGCGTGCCGGGGGAGCCGCTTTCGGGACGGTGGATGATCGCGAAGGCGGGGAGTTCCAGCGCGAGAACCTGCTCAAGCAGGGCGCTCATGCGAGCACGTCCTCGGTTCGGACCACCATGGCGCAGCACCGTGCCGCGTATTCGAGGGTCATCTTGTGGCGGTCTTCGGAGAAGTCGCCGAGCGCGTCGGCGACCAGGAAGGGCTGGACGTCGTTGGAGAACGCCTCCAAGGCGGTCGACAGCACGCCGATGTGCGCGTAGACGCCGCAAATGATCAACTGGTCACGCTGTAGCGCGCGCATGCGCTGCAGCAGCTCCGACCCGAAGAACGCGCTGTAGCGCCATTTCGTGCTCACCCAGTCGTCCGCGTCGGGTTCGAGTTCGGGAACGACCGCGCGTTCGGTCTCGTCAGTGCGCATACCAGGGCCCCAGAAGTCCTTCAGGAGCCCACGCTGCCCGTCCGTCATCCCGCCGGGCTGGGCGGTGTAGGCCACCGGTACCCCCAGCGCTCCGCAGCGCTTCTTGAGGTCGGCGATGTTACTCACCAATTCGCTGCGCATGCCTTCCTCAAAGGGCTTGAGGAAATAGCTCTGCATGTCGTGGATGAGGAGCACCGCCCGATCCGGGTCGACGGTCCAGCGCACGGTGTTTTCCGGCAGCGCATCCCTCGGCGGCAGTCTGTAAGGCGCGATCGGCGGTATTCCCGTCATCACAAGGCTCCCTCTCTAGGAATGTCAGTACTCGGACCACGCCGAGACCACCTTGATGGCCTGGGGGGTGTTGAGTCGCGGATCACACAGGCTGGTGACGGGGCCCGACCCCAGCTCGGCCGTGTCCAGCACGCACTCGGTCACGTCGTCGGGGGTCGCCTCGAGGTGAAGCCCCCCGGCCGGAACCCCCGCCAGGTCCAGGACCCGCCGGAAGCCGCGGACTTCCCGGGCGACGGTTTCCACGAGCCGGTACTTGGTGCCGTCAGCCGCGCAATCGGTGTTCCCGTGCATCGGGTCGCTGAGCCAGACCACCGGGTGCCCGGCCGACTGCACAGCCTCGACGAGCCGGGGCAGCCTGTCAGCGACGAGGTCGGCGCCCATGCGCACGATGAGTGAAAGCCGGCCCGGCTCCCGCTCCGGGTCCAACCGGTCGCACAGCTCGACGATCTCGCCGGCGGTCATTGACGGGCCGACCTTGCAGGCAACCGGGTTGGCCACCTGGGCGAGCAGTGCGACGTGCGGGCCGTCGATCTGCCGGGTCCGCTCGCCGATCCACGGCCAGTGGGCGGAGCCGAGCAGGTGCCGACCGCCGTCGAGCTCTCGGAGCATCGACATCTCATAGTCCAGAAGCAGCGCTTCATGGCTGGTCCAGACAACAGGCCCGTCAAGCCGAGGTGCTGACCCGACCCACCCGAGCTGCGTCGTGATCTCCCGCGCCGCCATGTAGCCCGTGAGCATGCGCAGTGGATCGGGACGCCTGCTCTCGTGGGTGGGCTCCGGCCCGTTGATCATGTGTCCGAAGAAGGACGGCAGTTCGTCATCGCCGAGTTTTTCGACCTGGCTGGAGCGGGGCTTGGAGAACTGCCCTGCGATCCGCCCGACCCGCAGCGTGGGCTTGCCGGTGGCGGTCTCCAGGTTCTGGGCGAGCAGATCGATGAGTCCGGTCTTGCCTTGAATGTGCCCAGCGGTGCACTCGGCTGGGTCCTCCGCACAATCCCCGGCCTGTAGCACCTGCATTTCGCCGGTGGCGACGCGGGCCAGGTGGGAGCGGAGGTTCTCCACCTGCGCCGCGGTCACCAGCGGTGTGACGGATGACAGCATCGCTCGTACGAGCTCGACCTGTGAGGGACTGTCCCATTCGGGCTGATGGCGCGCCTGGGCCCTATCGATGTCGGCAAGGATGTTTCCCATAACGACCTTCTCCATTGATTGGTAAGAAGACGCCGGCGAACGGCGTTCAGGTCGGTATGTCGGCCCGCTTGACCTGAGGGACGGCGATGCCCAGAGCCCTGAACTGCTGGCAGGGGTTCATGAACTCGCGCTGGCGCTTGATCTTCCCGTTCTCGAACAGGAAGGAGTGCAGGAAGTGATTGCGGTAGTGACCGTCGGGATAGTCGGGGAAGCGGATCGTTCCCTCGCCGTCGCATTCGACCCAGAACTGGTTGGGGTCCTGCGTGTCGAAGATCTCGATGTTCGTCCAGGCCCAGTCGGGGAAGCACTTGAGCGACCATTGGCCGTGGTCACCCAGTCGGTCTCTGCCCGTGATGACGATCGGCTGCCCGGTTTCGGTCGTCCAGAGACCACCGGTGCCGTCTTCGGTGAACAGAAGGTGCCGACGCAGGCGATCCTCCCCGCGGGTATTCATGTACTGCTCCACGATCGCACGGTTGCTCGCTCGCAGTTCCGCGTCGCCGCGGGACCTCGACAACGTATCGGTGGTTTCAGCGGTGCCGGTGATGTCGACCATTGGCTCTTCCTGTAGTGCCGAAGTAAAGCGGGATCACCGCGCGCACAAGGGCAGACCCAACAAGTCATGACGACGCCGAAAGAGCACAATCATGCATTGGTTCATGAGATTTCTGTTGAACCCCCCTCCCGCGCTCGGCGGGTAGGCGGAATCTTGTTCATACCGTGGCTGGTTCGGGAAGCCGATCACCGCTGTCTGGCGAAAAATTCCAGCCGGTATCACCGTCTGATGGATCTGCTCCATGGCGGGCGTGACTCTGCCTGACTACTCGTAACACGATCTTGTGGCTGTGGGCTGGTGGGCCGTGTCCGGTGTGACGATTCGTCCGTTGTGGTGGTGTGAGTGCACCGTGGATGGTCGATGACGAGCTGTGGGCGCTGATCGAGCCGGTCCTGCCGCCTAGGCCGGAGCGCTCCCCGGGACCGCGGCCGGTGGACGACCGACTGTGCCTGCAGGGGATCCTGTTCGTGCTGTTCACGGGCATCACGTGGCAGCAGTTGCCGCCTGAACTGGGCTTCGGCTCGGGGCAGACCTGCTGGCGCCGGCTGTGCCGGTGGACGGAAGCGGGAGTGTTCGACCAGGTCCACCGGACACTGCTCGCGGAGTTGAACGCGGCCCGGCGGATCGACTGGACGGGCGCCTGCGTGGACTCCTCCCACGTGCGGGCGAAAAGGGGGGTGCCGGGGTTGATCCGTCGCCGGTCGATCGCGGCAAGTCGGGCAGCGAACACCACCTGATCCGCGACGGCAGCGGCACGCCGCTGAAAGTGATCACGACCGGCGGCAACGTCCCCGACATCACCCAGGCACTCGCCCTGTCGACGGCGTCCCGTCCGCGGCCGGCCGGCCGGGTCGGCCACGCAAGCGGCCGTAGTCCCTTCCCGGTGAACAAGGGTGACGACAGTCGGCACGTCCGACACGAGCTGACCCGGCGTCGGGTCCTGCCTGTCATCTCCCGTCGAGGCGAGCCCGACATCCGCGGCCTCGGCAAGCTCCGCTACGTCATCGAGCGGACCTTCGCCCCGCTCCACCAGTTCAAGCGCCTCGCCACCCGCTGGGAACGATGCCTCGACCTCCACGACTCACTCGCATGCGCCCTCATCTACTGGCGAAGGATCAACAAGCCGACACCATGATCGTGTTACGAGCTCTGAGCCCCGATCCACCGATCGGGGCTCAGAGCGACGGCCAGTCGACCGTCCGGGAGTCGGCCCGCCTGCCGGCCTGCACTCCTATCCCCTGTATGAGGGACGCCCGCGACTACTACTACCGGCAGCCCGGAGCTCCGGACCGGCACCGGTGCCCGGACAGGTGCCGCCGGCCTGGCCGCCGGCGCGCGCTGGACCCTCGCATCCGACGTGAATTTCGGCCACGCGAGCCGCGCTCGATGGAACGAACAAGCCAATACGGCGCCACGTGCGGTGGCCAAACCTATGGGGCACTTATGTTCGCGGTGCGCTGCGCACCTCGATGATTTCCATATCGAAGGATTCGGGAAACTATCGCCCGAGCATCGGCCGCGATCACCCATATCTTGCATGACATACCCCACACAAGACACTTGCCCAACCAGAAGGAATTCCAGTGAAGCGTATCGGTGAACATGCGGTGGTGCTGGGAGCGAGTATTTCGGGTCTACTTGCCGCCCGGGTGCTCTCCGAGGCATTCGACCGGGTAACGGTGGTAGAGCGTGACCAGCTGCCGGAGGGGCAGCGGACTCAGCGGCGAGGTGTGCCGCAGGGCCGCCACGCTCATGGCCTGCTCTCCAAGGGTGCGAAGATCTTCGAGGAGCTGTTCCCCGGGATACTCGACGACTTCGTTGCCGGTGGCGCGCCCGTCATCGACGGACCTGCCGAGCTGCGGATGAGCTTGGGCGGGCACTTGTTGTGCATGGACGGCGAGTACGCCGATCTGTCCCGCACCTACCAGCCGAGCCGGCCGCATCTGGAGAGTCGGCTCCGCGCCCGGATAGGGGATCTTGCGAAGATCAAGATCATCGACGAGTGCCAGGTCACCGGCCTCGAGACCACCTCGGACAATGGCGCTGTCACGGGTGTGCGTGTCAGGTACGTGGGCAGCGGCTCTGAGGATGTGATCCCCGCCGATCTGGTGGTGGACGCGACCGGCCGGTCCGGACGGACCACCAAGTGGCTGGTCGAGATGGGATACGAGCCGCCGCTCGAGGAGCGTATCGACGTCGACATCATGTACACCAGCCGGTATCTGCGGCCGGCCCCTGGTTCGATGGGCCGTGAGAAGGTCGTGATCATCGGGCACGCACCGGGGAGCCCCAAGGGCGCGGAATTCCTGGAGGAAGAGGACGGCCGCTGGGTCCTGACGCTGATCGGTTACCGCGACCACCATCCGCCGACCGACCCGGCCGGGTGGGTGGAGTTCGCCAGGCCGTTGGTTCCCGACCACGTCTTCGCGGCGATCCGCGACGCTGAGCCGCTCAGCGAGATTTCCGCGCACCGGTTCCCGGCGAGCGTGCGCCGTCGCTATGAGAAGCTGACCCGATTCCCGCGCAGGCTGCTGGTGGTGGGCGATGCGATATCCAGCTTCAACCCCATCTACGCCCAGGGGATGACGGTTGCCTCGCTCCAGGCGATGGCGCTGCGTGACTCGCTGAGCGGTGACCTGGATCAGGTCGGGCAACGATTCTTCCGCAAGGCCGCCAAACCCATCGGCGTCGCCTGGAAGATGGCGACCGGCAGTGACCTGGCCCTGCCTCAGATCGAAGGCCCGAGGCCACTTCCCGTGCGGCTCATCAACTCCTACATGGACAAGGTGCTCGCCGCGGCCGAAACGGACATGGTCGTGGCCGAGAAATTCCTGAAAGTCCAGTACTTGCTCGAACCGCCGACAGCAGTGTGCACCCCGGGCATCATGTGGCGCGTTCTGATGGGAAATCGCCGGCGGCGCTTCCCGGCACACACCAGTTAATGGAGGTAACGAAATGACCCTCTCCATCGCCGACAAAATCCTTCGGCTCTCCCTGACCACGTTCCCGTTCATAGATGCGTCACAGTTCTTTCCATCGCTCTCCACGTACAAGGTTGACAGGGCCTTCGAGCTCGCCGAGTTCGAGGAGGCCATGAAGCACTTCTTCCGGGGGAATCCGCTCTTCTCCAAGTGTCACTTGGTAGAGCTGACCTTCGACACTCCTGAGGATTTCCCCCTCTCGTCCTTCCAGGAACTCCTCGCGGAAAAGTACGAGAGCTACTACGACAGCTTTCTGCTCGCCTCCGTCACCTATCGCTCCGACCCGCACCTGCAGGGCATCTTTACGTGCATACCGTTTCCGCTGCAGGACGGATACAAGGTTTTCCGATTCCACCAGGCTCTGATGAGGACCCTGAAGACTCGGGAGGACGGCTTCCGGATCGCCGAAGGCCTCGCAGAGCTGGAGATCCGGGCTGACGAGCTGGCAGCCTTCTTGCCGCCCGCTCAGACTTCGCCCTCCGGTGCGAGCAAAGAACTCCCCGTCACCTTCACCGAAGGCTCTGAGCCGCCGGTCAAGATCGGCCCCTTCATGGAAAAGATGAGGGCAGATTTCCTTGACCGCGACAGCGCGAACATGTTCGTCCTCAAGAACAGCCTTTACTCGCCGAAGCTGCCTCTTGGCAACACGCTTCGGTTTCTGACGGTGCCGCGAAGCGTCATCGAGCAGAGCACGGGAATCCAGATCCGTGACTACTATCGCGCCGAGGAGCAGCGCGAGATGGACGCACTGTCCCGCATCGAGCGGCGAGAAGACTTCATTGAAGCCGGCCAGGCCCGAATCGGGAAGATGATTGCCACGCCCGACGTCTTTGCCGTCAACAACTACGGCAATGTATCGGCGCACGACGGGTCGGACGCCCATGCGGACCAAGGCACGCTCGTGAAGTACGAGTGGCATATGCCGCTCATCGTGTTGGGACTTACCGTGGGCGAGAGGTCCGGACTCTCGTGGACCATCACCATTCGCGACAAGGCGTTCAACTTTGCGACGGTCCGAAATTCCCCGCAGGATGACGCCGTCAAGGTGGCTACCGGAGCAAATCCGGCAGCATCCGTCGCCTGAACCGCCGGTGTGCCGCTAGTATCTGCGTGCTGCTTCAGGAGGTTTGGGCGCAGCGGTGACGTGCAGGAACGAGGGGTCTGAGGCTCGGCCTCAGAGTAAATGGCTTGATTATGCGTGAAACACTCGAAGATTTCACGAATAATCAAAGACCGCTCGTCTTCTACCGGTCGGGTGGCCAGGGGCTCGCGCCCCTGGCCACCCGACCGCGTCCCTGCCTCCGCCGCACATGGGGAAGCCTGCCCAATGGACGCGCCGAGCGGTCCGCAACGATGCCGTGAACAGACCCGAGAGGCCTTCGGATGAATATCCCCGCCCCGCAGACGTTAACCCTCGCCGACGACCTGAGCATCACTCGGATGGGATACGGCGCGATGCAGCTGACCGGTCCCGGTGTCTTCGGACCGCCCAAGGATCGCACTCGGGCGATCGCCGTACTGCGCGCGGCGGTCGAGCTCGGCATCACCCACATCGACACCAGCGACTTCTACGGGCCGACTGTCGTCAACAAACTGATCAAGGAGGCCCTGCACCCCTACCCGGCCGGTCTGCACATCGTCACCAAGGTCGGCGTCCGCCGCAGCGCCACCGGCGGCTGGATCACCTCCCTGGACCCCGCCGACCTCAAGGCCCAGGTCCACGAGAATCTCCGGCACCTCGGCCTGGAGACCCTGGACGTGGTCAACCTGCGCACGGCCGCATTCGGCGGTGACGGGTCCTCCATCGCCGAGCCGTTCGGCACCTTGGCCGGCCTGCGTGAGCAGGGCCTGATCCGTCACCTCGGCCTCAGCGGGATCACCGACGCCCAGCTCACCCAGGCCCAGGCCATCGCCCCCGTGGTCACCGTGCAGAACCAGTACAACCTGGTCGACCGCGCCGACGACGACCTCGTCGCTCGCTGCGCCGAGGAGAACATCGCCTACGCCGCGTTTTTCCCCCTTGGCGGCGGATTCCACCCGCTGCGGTCACGGATCCTGCGCGACGTCGCCCGCAGCCTTGGCGCCTCCGAGCAGCAGGTGGCGCTCGCCTGGCTGCTGCAGCGCTCGCCGTCGACGGTGCTGATCCCCGGAACCTCCTCAGTCGCTCACCTGCGGGAGAACATCGCCGCGGCTGACCTGCAACTGCCCGACGAGGCGATCGCCGAACTCGACACCATCGGGCAGTGACCCTGTGGGCCCTTGTTCCGGCGCAGGGCATTGGCAGGGAGCTGACGATTAATAACTTCGATGTTCTGTAGGGTGGTTGGCTCGTAGGATCCCGGTGTGATGGCGGGGATCGAGGCGGCGCTGGTGGAGAAGTTCGCACGGTTGCTGCCGCATCTGGATGAGCGACGTCGGCGTCCGGTACTCGGCGCGGATGCGCGGGCGCTGGGACACGGCGGGATCCGCGAAGATCTCAAGCGCGGAGCACCAGTCGATGACAACTCGAATAAGACCAGCAGGATCACCTGACACTAGAGAAGGCGGCAACCAATGAAAATTCGAGACCTCCACAACGAATTCACCGCGGACCGCGCCGCCGCCGAGCGTGCCTACTATGGGAAATTCCTCACTCTCGAGGGAATCTCAATCCGAACGGGCGAAAGCCAATATGGTACGCCGGTGGTGGATGTGTCAGATGTCCCCGGAGGTCCCCACCTCGCCATCTTCGTGCTGCCGTTCGACCACCGAATCAAGGAATCGTTCCGGCTTGTCGAGAGCGTCCCCCTGGGCGTCACCGTCACCGTCAAGGGAGAATGTCGGGTCTTCAGCGAGGACGGGACAGTGCTGGTCATCAAGGAGTGCGAACTCCTCACCCCATGAGTCCCAGGGGCGTTTCAAAGTCCCGGTGATCACGTGAGTCCGCAGGTCGCGGTGGTGCGAGAAGTGCGGGTCGGGCCGTCACGGATGCGACGAAGCTCCGGTTGAACGGGGTGACCTTCCCAAGTCGCCCTGAACCGCCGGAGCTTCGATGTGCCGCAAGCGATGCCCGCTACTCTCCGCGCTGTACTCCCTCGCGGCAGCGCCTCACGGGGCGATTGCTCAGAGCCAGTCCCGCCGCTTGAAGATGACGTACAAACTGGTACAGACAACCGCCATCAGGACGATCGCGAAGGGGTATCCGAACACCCAGTGCAACTCCGGCATGTGGGTGAAGTTCATGCCGTAGATCGTGCCGACCAGTGTCGGTGCGAACAGAATGGCCGCCCAGGAAGAGATCTTCTTGATCTCCTCGTTCTGTTCGAAGCCCGCCTCCGCCAACGCGCGCATCTCGGCGTTCTGTTGCTGGGTGACCAGCGTCGCGTTGACGGTGAGGATGTCGGTGAGGGCCTGGCGGAAGCCGTCGACGCGCTCGCTGGTGTGGGTCACGTGGTCGGCGACGTCGCGAAGGTAGCGCTGGAGTTCCTCGTCCGTCCCGTACTTGGCGAAGCCGGCCATCAGGTTGTGCAGCATGCCGACCAGCGGGCGGGTGGCCCGCTGGAACTCGACCATCTCGCGGGAGAGTTCGTAGATGCGGCGGGAGACCGCGGGGTCGCCGCGGAAGACCTCGGTCTCGATCTCGTCGATGTCGTTCTGGACACCGAAGACCACCGGGACGTAGCCGTCGACGACGGAGTCGAGGATCGCGTAGAGGACGGCCTCCGGGCCGAGCCTCAGCAGTTCCGGGCTGCCCTCCATACGGCGGCGCACCGCCGAGAGGTCCGGCGCCGCGCCGTGCCGGACCGTGATCACGAAGTCGGGTCCCACGAACACGTGCAGCTCGCCGAAGTCGACCTCCTCGACCGCGTCCAGATAGCGGGCGGCGCTCAGGACGACGAACAGCGTCTCGCCGTAGCGCTCCAGCTTGGGACGCTGATGCGCCTCCATCGCGTCCTCGACGGCCAGCGGATGCAGGTCGAACTCGGCCGCCAGCGAGAGGAGTTCGGCCTCCGTCGGACGGGCCAGGCCGATCCACGCCATGCCGGCCGGCTGTTCGCGCAGCTCACGGAAGGTATCGGCCAGCGAAGCGGGGGTCGACACCCGCACCCCGTCGCGGTACAGCGCGGCCTGGACGACGCTGGCGACCTCGGCGGGTTCCGGCGAGGGCGGGGCGGTGTCGGGTGCCGGAGGCTGCGGGGGCGGCGCGGACGGCGGGGTCAGCGCGCGCCGCCAGACGGACATCCGGGTGGGCTTCGCGCCGGAGTCCGCTTGCGCGGAGTTGTCCGTCTCGCTCGTGCTCTTCCGGTTCTTCGAGGCTGGGCGGGCGCGTCGCTCGGACATCGCGGCTGCCTCCAGGGTCGAACGTACGTCTGTGTGATCACGGAGCAGGATATACGGGGCAAACGGTCCGCGAGTGTCCGGCGGCATGGGGATCGGCACGGGATCGCCATCGACACCGGGATCGGCGCCGGGATCGAGTGGGAGTTGCGGACAGAACGTGTCCGCAAGCGGCGATAGCGTGCCGAGTATGACGAAGACGACCGCGACGGCCCCCGTGCTCGGCACCCGCGCCCTCAACCGCGCGACCCTCGACCGTCAGCTGCTGCTGCGCCGCTCCCCGCTGTCCGCGACGGCCGCCGTCGAGCACCTCCTCGGCCTGCAGGCGCAGAACGTGAAGCCGCCGTACTACGCCCTCGCCGCCCGGTTGGAAGGGTTCCGGCCCGAGCAGTTGTCGGCCGCCATGGGCGCACGCGACGTCGTCCGGATCGTCACCATGCGCTCCACCATCCACACCCACACCGCCGAGGACGCCCTCACGCTGCGTCCGCTGGTGCAGGCCGCCCGGGACCGGGAGCTGGGCCAGTTCCGCAAGGGGCTCGTCGGCGTCGACCTGGACCGGCTCGCCGCGATCAGCCGTGAGCTGGTGGAGGTCGAGCCGCGCACCATGAAGCAGCTGCGCGAGGCGCTGCTCACCGAGTGGCCGGACGCCGACCCGTTCGCCCTCTCCATCGCGGCCCGCTGCACCCTGCCGCTCGTCCAGGTCACCCCGCGCGGTCTGTGGGGCCGCAGCGGCCAGGTCGCCCTCACCACCGCCGAGCACTGGTTGGGCCGCCCCGCCGGGCCCGCCCCGGCGCCCGACGCGACCGTGCTGCGCTATCTCGCCGCTTTCGGCCCCGCCTCGGTCAAGGACATGCAGACCTGGGCCGGACTGACCCGGCTCCGCGAGGTCTTCGAGCGGCTGCGGCCGCGGCTCGTCACGTTCCGCGACGAGAGCGGAGGCGAACTCTTCGACCTCCCCGACGCGTCCCGCCCGGACGCGGACACCCCGGCCCCACCCCGCTTACTGCCCGAGTTCGACAATCTGCTGCTGTCCCACGCCGACCGTTCCCGGGTCGTCCCCACCGACCTCAAGGGACGCACCTGGCAGGGCAACCAGGCCTACTGCACCCTGCTCGTCGACGGATTCCTGTCCGGCCTGTGGAAGCTGGAGGAGGGCGCTCTCGTCGTCGAGCCCTTCGGCAGGCTCACGAAGGCGCAGCGGGACGAGGTGACGGCGGAGGGGGAGCGGATGCTCACGGCGATGCACGACGGGGAGGAGTACGCCGTCCGGTTCGGCACGGTCGCGCAGCCCTGAAGCCTTGGGTGCCGGCGGACAGGAGGGGCACTGCGGGGAAGCTGTCCGCCGGCGAGCGCGAGGGGCCGGGACGTGGATGAGGGGCGTTGCGGGCCGCTCGTGGAGGCCCGCAACGCCCCCCGGCTTTACCTGAGGGGTACTCAGGAGATCAAGAGTGACTACGAGTTGACCTGCGTGGTCACGAGGCTGGAGAACGTCGTCAGGCGGGTGTAGACACCCGGGTAGCCGGCCTCCGCGCAGCCCTCGCCCCAGGACGTGATGCCGGCCAGCACGCCGCCGATGAGCAGCGGGCCGCCGCTGTCGCCCTGGCAGGTGTCGACGCCGCCGGAGGTGTAGCCGGCGCAGACCATGTCGGTGGCCACGAAGTCGGAGCCGTACGAGCTCGCGCAGCTGGAGTTGGACACGATCGGGACGGTCGCGGTCCGCAGCTGGTTGGAGGAGCTGCCGTTCTCCGACGTGGTGCCCCAGCCGATGATGCGGGCCGTGGCGCCGGTCGCGTACACGCCGGTGTCCGAGGAGGAGACGTACTTCGCCGTGGTGTACGACATCGACGTCGACAGGGTCAGTACGGCCACGTCGTCGCCGTTGGTGGCGTCCGTGTAGCCGGGGTTGATCCAGATCTTGCTGACCTTGCTGACGGTGCCGTTCGTGCCGTTGAGGTACGTTCTGCCGCCCACGACGCGGACGCTGCTGGTGCTCTCGCCGACCATGCAGTGGGCGGCGGTCACGACCTTGTTGGCGGCGACCAGGGTGCCACCGCAGAACTGGTTCTGCGAGGCGTCGGTGATCTGCATCATGAACGGGTACGCGGTCGTGGTGGTCGTCGTGCCGCCGACGATCGGCTGAGGCGCGGCTACGGCGGAGGGGGCGCCGAGCAGCGCTGTCGCGGCGGCGGCAGCGGTCGCCGCAACGACGGCGGCGGTCTTCTTGGCGCGGTTGAGCCCGGACATGGGTCTCCTTGGTGGGTTGCCGGTGGGGGGACGCGCGGGTGTGGGGGGTGATCACGACGCCTGTGGGTGTGGCGCCGTGTGCCCGAGCGAGCGGCACGCCCACACGCTAGGGCGCGCGGCGCCTCTCTCCAATGAGGGAACCCCCTAGTGGCGGTGGGGGAGGGAAAACCCTTGCCCGGGACGAGCCGTGTTTGACGGGGGCGCCGTCCGGTTGGTCCCGGCCCGGGGGCCCCGCCCGCTGACGCCCCCTCACCCGAAGGAGTCACCCAGGAGCTCTACCGTTGTGACCCTGCGCTCTACCGCTCCACGCCGCAGCGTCACCGTTCCGGCCGCACTCTCACCGTTCCGGCCGCTCCCCGGGTCCCGCTTCCCGCATCCCGCTTCCCGGGTCCCGGCGCCGGCGGCGGGAGGCCTCAGTCGGGCCTGCGTTCCGCCGCCAGCCGCACGATGTCCACCCGCGACCGTATCCCCAGCTTCCGGTACACCCGGGTGAGGGTCGCCTCCACGGTCTTGACGCTGATGAACAGGCGCGCGGCGATCTCGCGGTTGGTGGCGCCCTCCATGACGAGGGCGGCGACCTGGCGCTCGGTCGCCGCGAGGGTGTCGAGCGCGGCGGAGGCGAGGGGCGGCGCGGCCGGAGGGGCTGCGGAGGCCGTCTCGACCTGACGGAGCCAGGGCAGCGCACGGCACCGGCGGAAGAGGCGGGCCGCTTCGTCGTAGGAGGTGGGTCCCGGGACGGGGGTCCCCCCTGCGCGAGCGGAGCCGAGAGCTTGGGGGAGGGTGCGCAGACCGGCGAGGGCGTACGCGGCGCGGGCCTCCTCCAGTCCGTAGCCCAGCTTGCCGAGGCGGTCCTGCGCCGACGCCAACTGGCGTTCCGCGGGCCCCTGTTCGCCGCGCGCGGCCCGGACCAGGGCCTCGGCGCGGTCGAGGACGGCGAGGACGCTCTCGCGTTCCAGCCGCAGCGCGCGTCGGCGGGTCACGTCGATGACGTCCTGTGCCTCCGCGGTCTCGCCGATCCGGACCAGGGCCTCGGCGAGGTCCCCGTGCCAGCGGCCGCGGGCGGGATCGACGACACCCAGTCCCTCCTCCAACTCCCTGACCCGGCGCAGGGAATGGACCGCGGCCGACGCGTCCCCGGCGACGAGCTGGGCGTGCCCGAGGGCGCCCAGGGCGCGCGAGAGGTAGACGAGGTCGCCGTCCTCCTCGGCGCGGTCCACGGCCTCGTGGGCGAGGGTGAGGGCCCGGTCCGCGTCGCCGCCCGCCGCCTCGGCGAGCGAGGTGAACATGGCGGTGGCCGCCTCACCGATGCCGGTGTCGCGGGCCAGCCGCGCGCTCTCCCGGGCCAGGTCGAGGGCGCGGCCGCAGTGGCCGGAGCGCAGTTCGGTCTCGGCGAGGCCGCGCAGGAAGTGCAGCTCGCTCTCGACCATCCCGCGCCGCTGCACCTCGCGCAGCAGCGCGGTGACGGCCGTACGGGCCTCCGCGAGCCGGTCGCTCATGATCAGCCAGCGGAAGCGGGCGGCACCGGCGCCGTTGTGGTCGCAGGCGACCCGGGGGTCCTGCGGCTCGCGCATCGCCCGCTGGATGGTCGCCGGCGCGTCCGGGTGCCCCATCAGGGTCTCCATCTGCGCCTGGAAGCCCAGCGCGAGGAGCTCGGTGCGCCGGTCCCCGGCGCGGGCCGCGAGCCGTGCCGCCCGGGCGGCCTCCTCGCGCGCCTTGGTCATCTCGCCGTCCATGAGCAGGGCCCGCCAGGCGAGTTGGTAGCGGACGAGGGCGAGCAGGCCGGGGTCGTCGCCCGCGTCGGCGAGTGCCTGCGGGAAGACGGCGTCGATCTCGGACATGGCCTGTCCGGCGGCGTCGACGACGACCATCCAGGCCCGGACCCGGTCGGCGGGCGCGGTGGCCCGGGACAGCACCTGGCGCGCGATGTCCCGCGCGAGGTCCGTCTCCCCGGCCGTCAGCGCGTCCTCGGCCGCCTGCAGTCGCCGTTCGTCCGGACCCGGCCGGGTGTCGGCCGGCGTGTGCCGGGCGGCGAGCAGCCCGAGCCCGACGGCGACGGAGGGCGCGCCGCGGTCACGGGCGGCGGCCGCGGCCTCGCCGAGCCGGGCGGCGACCGCGGGGTCCGTGCCGGTGGTGGCCAGGGCGAGGTGCCGGGCCCGTTCGATGGGATCGGAGGCCGCGCGGGACAGGGCGGCGTGCGCGGCGCGCCGATCCTGGGCGTCGGCCGCCGCGTACAGGGCGGCCGAGACGAGGGGGTGCGCGAAGCGGATGCCGGGTGTCTCGCGTTCGGTGGCGAGGAGCCCGAGGGCGGCGGCCGAGGCCGTCTCCGCCTCGGCGTTCTCCCGGCCCGCGGCATGCAGCAGGGCCAGCGTCGGGCGGGCTCCCGCGCTCACCACCAGCAGGGTGCGGCGGGCCTCGGCGGACAGCATGTCCAGACGGCTGAGGACGAGCGCGCGCAGCGACGTCGGCACGGGGAGCGGCTCGCCCGGGCTCGGCGGGGTCGGGGACTCGGCGAGGGCGCGGCCCAGCTCCAGGGCGAAGAGCGGGTTGCCGCCGCTGGTGCGGTGGATGTCGCGCACGGTGGAGCGGGGCAGACCGGTGTAGCCACGCCGGCCGAGGAGTTCGGCCACCTGGGCGCGGGCAAGCGGGGCGATCCGCAGGGCGAGGGTCTCCGGCGGGGACGCGCGTAGATAGCGGTCGTGGTCCTGGGCCTGCGGTTCGGTGTCCGTGCGGACGGCGCACAGCATGCGGACCGGCGTTCCGCCGAGCCTGCGGGCGGCGAAGCCGAGCAGTTCGGCGCTGGCCGGGTCGAGCCACTGCAGGTCGTCGGCGACGATCAGCACGGGGCCCCGCGCGGCCAGGGCGCGGAACGCCGAGAGCACCGCGAGCCGCAGCGCCAGACCGTCGCGCTGGAGGGTGGATTCGCCGCGGCCGGTGAGCGCCGACTCCAGGGCGGTGCGCTGCGGGGCGGGCAGCCGGTCGGCGATCTCGTCGACGACCAGACCGAGGAGGTCGGCCAGCGCGAGGAAGGGGAGATGGGATTCGGACTCGGTGGCCGAGCACCGCAAGACGGTCCGTGCCGATTCGGCGCATTCCGCGGCCAACGCCCGCAGGACGGTCGACTTTCCTATTCCCGCCGGCCCGTGCACGAGCACACTGCCGCCGCCGGAGAGCTGCTCGCGTGCCCCCGCGAAGAGTTCCTCCCGGCCGATGACCAGGTCGGGGCGCGGTCTCGCAGGTTCCTTGAAGTCCCCTCGCACGGTCACCGCTCCCCTCGTGTGTCGTGTCCGGGCCAATATTAGGCAATGTCTCTTTGAATTTCGGACAGTCGGGGTGGTGAGGGAAATAACAGCGCCCGCGCATAACTCATTTCACGGTCCGGCGTCTTGAATAAAGAGCGCCAGAAGGGTGGTTCGCTACGGCAGCACACCGGCCCGGCGCGCGGCGACGACCGCTTCCAGACGGGTGTGCGCGCCGAGCCTGCGCATCGCCGAGCGCAGATACCCCTTCACCGTCTCCGGACGGAGCCCGAGCCGCTCGGCGGCGGCCGCGTTGGTCGCGCCCGCCGCGACACAGGCGAGGACATCCACCTCGCGGGGAGCGAGTCCGACAGCGCGCGGAGCCTCCGCGGAGGGTGTCGCCGCGTCGGCCAACCGGCCGCACACGGAGAGGAGTTCGGCCCGCAGCTCCGGATCGGCGATGCGCGGAGCCAGCGCCCGCAGCGCCCCGTGCGCCTCGCGCACCTCCTCCCACGCCGCGCCTCCCGACGCCGGGCCGGGCGCCTGGGCGAGGGCGAGCAGAGCGCGCGCCTCGTCCCGGACGACCAGCGCCTGTTCCACGTCCCGGGCCGCCGCGACGGCCGCCCCCAGCGTGCGGTCGCCCAGGGGCTGGGCCGTCCGCAGGGCGCCGTACAGCACACCACGCACCCGCCGCCGTACGACGACGGGAACCGCGAGGACGGAACAGAGCCCCTCCGTCGCCACCGCCACGTCGTACTCGTGACTGATCTGCCGCGAGGCCGAGTAGTCGCTCACCGCGCAGGGCCGGGCGAGGGCCACCGCCTTCCCGCCCAGGCCGTTGCCCGAGGAGACCGCGAGCGCGCTCAGCGCGGGCGTGGCCGTACCGCTGAGCTCGCTGATGCGCACGAGCCGGCCGCCGGAGTCGACCAGGCCGCCGAAGGCGACCGGCAGCCCCGTGGCGCGTCGCAGCCGCACCAACGCGCCACGCATCTCCACCGACTCGGCTGTGTCTGCTGCCACCTGCTCGCCCCTTCATCGCGGCGCACCCCCGTTCGGGGGTGGTGAGACCTGCATCACGGTGTACACGATGGTAGGCGGCGGTCCGGCAACGAGGAGGACACATGACGGCGACGACGGGCAGGGCGGAGGAGTTCCGCGCCGCGCGGGACTTCCTGCTGGAGCACCGCGCGGACTACACCAAGGCCTACGAGGGCTTCAGCTGGCCCCGCCCGGAACACTTCAACTGGGCCCTCGACTGGTTCGACGTCATCGCGCGGGACAACGACCGCACCGCCCTGCACATCGTCGAGGAGAACGGCGAGCGCGTCGAGGTCTCCTTCGCCGCGATGTCCGAACGCTCCGACCGGGTGGCCAACTGGCTGCGCGCCCAGGGCGTGCGGGCCGAGGACCGCATCCTCGTCATGCTCGGCAACCAGGCCGAGCTGTGGGAGACGGCCCTCGCCGCGATGAAGCTGCGCGCCGTCGTCATCCCGGCCACCCCGCTGCTCGGCGCCGCCGACCTGGTGGACCGGGTCGAGCGCGGCCGGGTGCGGCACGTCGTCGTCCGGGCCGAGGACACCGCGAAGTTCGACGGGGTGCCCGGCCGCTACACCCGTATCGCGGTCGGCGGTACGCGGACCGGCTGGCAGGCGTACGAGGAGGCGGCCGGCGCCGACGCCGCCTTCGAGCCGGACGGCCCCACCCACGCGGACGACCCCCTGATGCTCTACTTCACCTCGGGCACCACCGCCCGGCCCAAGCTGGTGGAGCACACCCATGTCTCGTACCCGATCGGCCACCTGGCCACCATGTACTGGATCGGGCTCAAGCCCGGGGACGTCCATCTGAACATCTCCTCACCCGGCTGGGCCAAGCACGCCTGGTCGAATCTCTTCGCGCCGTGGAACGCGGAGGCGACCGTCTTCCTGTACAACTACACGCGCTTCGACGCGGGCCGTCTGATGGCCGAGATGGACCGGGCCGGTGTCACCACCTTCTGCGCCCCGCCCACGGTGTGGCGCATGCTCATCCAGGCCGATCTGGGCCTGCTGCGGACCCCGCCGCGCGAGGTCGTCGCCGCGGGCGAGCCGCTGAACCCCGAGGTCATCGAGCAGGTCCGGCGCGCCTGGGGCGTCACCATCCGGGACGGCTTCGGACAGACGGAGACCGCCGTCCAGGTGTCCAACAGCCCCGGCCAGCAGCTCAAGACCGGCTCCATGGGCCGCCCGAGCCCCGGCTTCCGCGTCGAGCTCCTCGACCCGGTCTCGGGCGCGCCCGGCGCCGCGGAGGGCGAGATCGCCCTCGACCTGTCCGAGCACCCCGTGGGCCTGATGACCGGCTATCACGGAGACCCCGACCGTACGGCGGAGGCGATGGCGGGCGGCTACTACCGCACCGGAGACATCGGTGCGCGCGACGGTGACGGCTACATCACCTACGTCGGCCGGGCCGACGACGTCTTCAAGGCCTCCGACTACAAGATCTCGCCCTTCGAGCTGGAGAGCGCGCTCCTGGAACACGAGGCGGTCGCCGAGGCCGCCGTGGTCCCGGCCCCCGACGAACTGCGCCTCGCCGTCCCGAAGGCGTACATCGTCCTCGCCGCCGGGTACGAGCCGGGGCCCGACACCGCCAAGGTGCTCTTCGAGCACGCGCGCACCGTCCTCGCGCCGTACAAGCGCATCCGCCGCCTGGAGTTCGGCGAACTCCCCAAGACCGTCTCCGGCAAGATCCGCCGGATCGAGCTGCGCGAGGCCACGGCCGCCGGCTCGGACGCCGAGTACCGCGAGGAGGACTTCCGGTGACCGAACTGTCGTACGCGCACGGGACGAGCGGCACGGCGCTGCTCGGCGACACCATCGGGGCCAACCTCGACCGCGCGGTGCGGGCCTGGCCGGACCGTGAGGCGCTCGTCGACGTGCCCTCCGGGCGGCGCTGGACGTACGCCCAATTCGGCGCCGATGTCGACGAGTTGGCGTGCGCGTTGCTCGCCGGTGGCGTCGCCAAGGGCGACCGGGTGGGCATCTGGGCGGTCAACTGCCCGGAGTGGGTGCTCGTCCAGTACGCCACCGCCCGCATCGGCGCGATCATGGTGAACATCAATCCGGCCTACCGCACCCATGAGGTCGAGTACGTCCTCAACCAGGCCGGGATCTCGCTGCTCTTCGCCTCGCTCAGCCACAAGAGCAGCGACTACCGGGCGATGGTCGAAGAAGTACGGGGCAGGTGCCCGCAGTTGCGGGAGACCGTCTACATCGGCGACCCGAGCTGGGACGCGCTGACCCGGCGGGGAACCCCCGCCCGGTACGACGAACTCCTTGAGCGCGGCGCCGAGTTGTCCTGCGACGACCCGATCAACATCCAGTACACGTCGGGCACGACGGGGTTCCCGAAGGGGGCCACGCTCTCCCACCACAACATCCTCAACAACGGATATTTCGTCGGTGAGTCGATCGCCTACTCCGAGCAGGACCGGGTCTGCATCCCCGTGCCCTTCTATCACTGTTTCGGTATGGTAATGGGCAATTTGGCCGCGACCTCGCACGGCGCGTGCATGGTCATCCCCGCCCCGTCGTTCGACCCGGCGGCGACACTGAAGGCCGTACAGCAGGAGCGGTGCACATCGCTCTACGGCGTACCCACCATGTTCATCGCGGAGTTGAACCTCCCCGACTTCGGCGCGTACGACCTGTCCACCCTGCGCACCGGCATCATGGCGGGCTCGCCCTGCCCGGTCGAGGTGATGAAGCGCGTGGTCGCCGAGATGCACATGGAGGAGGTCTCCATCTGCTACGGCATGACGGAGACCTCGCCGGTGTCCCTGCAGACCCGCAGGGACGACGACCTGGAGCACCGCACCGGCACCGTCGGCCGGGTGCTGCCGCACCTGGAGGTGAAGGTCGTCGACCCGGTGGACGGCGTGACCCGCCCGCGCGGCAGCGCCGGGGAACTGTGCACCCGCGGCTACAGCGTCATGCTCGGCTACTGGAACGAACCCGGGAAGACCGCCGAGGCCGTCGACCCCGGGCGCTGGATGCACACCGGGGACCTGGCGATGATGCGCGAGGACGGCTACGTGGAGATCGTCGGCCGCATCAAGGACATGATCATCCGGGGCGGCGAGAACATCTACCCGCGGGAGATCGAGGAGTTCCTGTACGCCCATCCGAAGATCGCCGACGTCCAGGTGGTCGGCATCCCCCACGAGCGCTACGGCGAGGAGGTGCTCGCGTGTGTCATCCCGCGTGATCCGGCCGACCCGCTCACCCTGGACGAGCTGCGCGCCTATTGCGAGGGCCGCCTGGCGCACTACAAGGTCCCGAGCCGGCTGCGCATCCTGGAGACCTTCCCGATGACGGTGTCGGGGAAGGTGCGGAAGATCGAACTGCGGGAGGAGGCTGCGCGGGAGCGGTGACGGGGGCAAGGGTCAGCCGGGCTCCCCGGCGGTGTCGGCGGTGTCCTCCCGGTCGTCGGTTCCTTCCTTGGCCGTGGCCGCTCGCTGCCCGCCCAGGGCGTGGCGAAGCCGTTCGGCGACAGACTCGCTGTCCGCCTCGGACAGCTCCGCCGTTGTAGTCGAAGGGTCCGGGGCGGCGGCGCCGTCCGGGGCCACTCCTGCGGGGGCACGCTGCTCCTCCAGAGCGGACAACAGGGTGTCCTGGCTCACCGAGTCGAGTTTTCGGCGGGCCGTGCCGATCGCTGCAAGGATCACCGCCAGTTTGATGTCGCGGCCCGACACGTCGGCGACGTCCGCGAGTTGGTCGATCGACACGTCGTCCCGTACCGGCAGTTCCGCGGGCAGATGGGTCTGCCAAATCTGCCTGCGAGCGAGCCGGTCGGGCAGGGCGAAGTCGACGTGCATGAGCCGGGACTCGATCGCGGCGTCATAGCTGTGCGGCAGATTGCTGGCGAAGATGACAAGCCCGGTGAAGATGTCGAGCGCCATGAGCAGTTCCGTACGCATGGAGTTGATGGCGCTCTCCGCTGCCTGCTGCGGCTGTGCGAACCGGCGTGAGAGGAGGGACTCGGCCTCGTCGATGAACAGGACCGCGTTCTGTTCCTTGGCCGTGGCGAACAGTGCGGCGAGGTTCTTCGGTCCGTCACCGTGGTACTTGCTCTCCAAGTCCGACAGCCGACAGGACAGCATGCGTCTTCCGAGCCGGTGCGCGATGGCATGGGCGGCCATGGTCTTGCCTGTGCCGGGCGGTCCGCGGAAGTTCACGGCCGTGGACGGATTGGGCTCGATCGACCGCAGATTCCAGGTGTCGAAGACAAGCGGCGCCACCTCGACGAGCGACACGCAGTCGAGGAGCCGGTCGGCCGTGGCTTCCGGCAGTACCAACTGCTCGAAGGTGTAGAGCGGTTCGACCGTCGAGAACCCCGGCGTCCGTTCCTCTGGGGCGAGTGCTGCACCCGGCGACGCCTGGGGCGTCGTGCCGGTGGCCCCTGGTGGGGGGCCCGATGGGCTTGCGTGAGTGAGGGGTTGACCGTACCCGGCGCTGATGGCGAAGGGCGCCGGCCGATAGCGGCGGATGAGGTCACCGAGCATGCCGAACAGACGCACCCGGAACTTCACCAACTCCAATTCCGGTACTTCTTCCGGGAGTCCGCCGAGGAAGAGCTGTGGTGCGGTCCAGGGGGCCGTGTAATCGTCGTGATTCTCCGGCCGGGGCTCATGTCTTGACACGGATCGCACCCCCTGACGAGGAGACCCTGCGGGCGAGTTCGGGGTCCAGGGCGTGCGTGTCCCACGCCCTGGTGGCGGTGCGGACGCCATTCGGTGCGAAGATTCCGCTGACGACGTGATAATCCCCGCTGGCCAGGCGGGTCGAGAGGATCTCGGCGTACCCGCCCCGCACGGCCTGTGCGGAGATCCACGCGTCCACCACGTCCCACGTCAGCAGGGCCAGCACAGCGCCGGTGGCAAGGCCGCCTGCGAGGAGGAGCAGGATGAGGCTGATCGGTTCCACGCCGATCCCTCACTCGTAGACGACGAGGCCGCGCCCCGCCGCGTGGTTCTGCACGATCTGTCGGCTGGGCTGGCGTGAGCTGGCCAGTGCGCGCGCATCGAGCAGCTGGCCCGACACCGGGTCGAAGAAGCCCTGGACGACTCGTGTGCCGGCGGCCGCGGAGGTCGTGTTGAATACTCCACCCACCTTCACATAGTCCTGGTTCGCGATGCGTTCCGCGAGGGTGAATGCGATGGCACGGGAGTTCTCGGCCTTGATCTTTCCACGGGCCTGGAACCATTCCGTGACAATTTCGATCGTGATGGCGACGATGACCACCGCGATGTACCCGAAAAGGGCTACTGCGGCGGCGATGGAAATCGGATCCATTCTTCTCTTTCTCCGATATTGTTCGTTTCCTTGCGGTCCTGTCTACCTGCGTCGACGGAACCATCGATTCAGTTCTTCTTCATTCGCTATCCTGTTCAAATGCTGCCTCCGTCGGATCCGAAGCGTTGCGAGGAGCATGCCTGCCGCCAGGATCAGTCCGGCGCCCGCGCTCGCCCATTTCACCATCGATTCCTCCCGGTGATCTATGTGAAGATGACGAGTTCACGCCCGGCGAGTAGGGACCGGAGCTCGTCGTCCATGCGCTGCGCCACCATGAAGCGCCCGTAGGGAGCACCTGACGGGGTCAGGCAGGGGCGGTTGCCGCGGTCGACGAACAGCTGGAGGCACGGAATTCCGCGAGGAAAACCATTCCCGGTCAGCAGGGCACCGTGGTGCACCTCGGGAGCGGACGGCCGATCCTCGACGAAATAGCGGACGACCTCGTCGAAGGTGAGCAGGTTCAGGTGCAGCGGTCGCGGCACCTGAGCCAATTTGATCGCCATTCCGCCGAGCAGGTGGAGTGCTGCCGCAATGGCCTCGGCGGGCTCGGGTGGTGGCTCATTCGCCCAGTGCCTGAAGCGGTGCGGACGGCGTTTGTTCGAATCATTTGAATTCTGATCATGCTCGCCGCGGCGAGGCGAATATGGATCACCGGCCATGCTTCATCATCCCCCGGAGCCGTATATCCAGGGCAACGAGTGTAGCGGCGTCAGGTGTTTCGCGTATCGAGATTTCCGTCGATAATCTTACTCGATTTATTGTGCGATTTATCGAGTGCTTTGTGAGTCGGCTGGTACGGCTGATGTGCCCGTCACGCGCCGGAGGCGGCGAGTTCGTCCGCGAGGCTGTTCACGGGTCGGGGTGTTCCCGTGAGGTCGAGGACGAAGAGGGGGACGCCGAGGGTGTCGGCGCGGGCACGGGCGTCGTCGGCGTAGCCCGCCAGGGAGAAGAACACGCAGTCCGAGGACTCCGTCATGGCCGTCAGCCACAGACACTCCACGTCGCGCAGCGAGGCCGGCCGCACGGTGGGGTCCACCTGGGCCAGGATGCCGCGCGCGGCGAGTCCGATCCCGGACGGGGGCCGCTGGTCCGCGCGCCGGATGTCTCGATAGCCCAGCCAGCGCAGATACAGCGCGGCCACGGTGACGGCATCGCGGGCGGTACGGATGGTGACCGGCTGAAACGCCGGCCGACGGCCGGCGGAGGCGTCCCCGTCACCCGGCCCGTCATCCCGCGCCGCGCCGGGACCGTCACCCGGCCCGGCATCCCGCGCCGCACCCACCCCGGCATCCCGGCCCTGCTCGCCGACCTGGCCGCCGTCCGGAATTCGGCCCGGGCTGGCGTTCTCGCCGCCCGTGTCGTCGCCCCGGGCGGGGTCGGCCGTGCTCGGCGCGGTCTCCGTGTGCCCCGGTCGGCGGACGGCTCGTTCTCCTCGTACCTCTGCTGCCCCTCGTACCTCTCGTACCGCGCGTACGGGAATCCGCAGGGTCGTTCCGCAGGGGCAGCCCAGTTCCGGGTGCGGCCACTGGATCTCACGGTCGCACGCGTCGCAGCGGACCGCGGCCCAGTCGTCGTCCCACGTCCGGTGGGTGACGGGGGTCGGCTCCGCGAGGCGGTCGAGCGGGGGCGTCACGGGCGCTCCGCACACACAGGGATAGGACGGAGCCGCGTAAAGGTGCTCGCGGCGGCAGGCCGGGCACCGCACCGGCACGCTCTCGGCCATGTCCCACTCCAGGAGGTCACGTCGGGTCAGCGCGTCCATCGTCCTCCTGCCGGGCGGCGTCCGGCAGCGAAACGACGCGACGCCCCCGGCCGGACCCGTCGCATGCCCCGCCCTTGACGCTCCTTGCTCCGCCACCTACATTGCTTCCAGATAGTAGAAGTTAGTTTCCGCAATACGGAATCAGAAACTCTCCGCGGGGCGCGACGGGAGCGCGAATCCGACAGCCGAAGCAGGAGTACTCCATGGCTCGTATGACCGCTGCCCGCGCGGCAGTCGAGATCCTCAAGCGCGAGGGCGTCAGCGACGCGTTCGGCGTCCCGGGTGCGGCGATCAACCCCTTCTACGCGGCGCTCAAGGCGTCCGGCGGGGTCAGCCACACCCTTGCCCGGCATGTCGAGGGCGCCTCGCACATGGCGGAGGGCTACACCCGTACCCACCCGGGCAACATCGGTGTCTGTATCGGTACCTCGGGTCCCGCCGGCACCGACATGATCACCGGCCTCTACTCCGCGACCGGCGACTCGATCCCGATCCTGTGCATCACCGGCCAGGCGCCGACCGCGGTGATCCACAAAGAGGACTTCCAGGCCGTCGACATCGCCTCGATCGCGGGGCCCGTGACGAAGATGGCCGTCACCGTGCTGGAGGCCGCGCAGGTTCCCGGTGTGTTCCAGCAGGCGTTCCACCTCATGCGCTCCGGGCGCCCCGGGCCGGTCCTCATCGACCTGCCCATCGATGTCCAGCTCACCGAGATCGAGTTCGACCCCGACACCTATGAGCCGCTCCAGGCCTACAAGCCGGCCGCGACCCGCGCCCAGATCGTGAAGGCGATCGGGCTGATGAACGCCTCGGAGCGTCCGCTGATCGTGGCCGGTGGCGGTGTCATCAACGCCGATGCCGCCGAACTCCTCGTCGAGTTCGCCGAGTTGACGGGCGCTCCGGTCGTCCCGACGCTCATGGGCTGGGGCGTCCTGCCCGACGACCACGAGCTCAACGCCGGAATGGTGGGCCTGCAGACCTCGCACCGCTACGGCAACGCGACCTTCCTGGAGTCCGACTTCGTTCTCGGCATCGGCAACCGCTGGGCCAACCGCCACACCGGCAAGCTGGACGTCTACACGGCCGGACGGAAGTTCGTGCACGTCGACATCGAGCCCACCCAGCTCGGCAGGATCTTCGCCCCCGACTACGGCATCGCCTCCGACGCCAAGGCCGCACTGGAGCTCTTCGTCGAGGTGGCGAGGGAGTTGAAGGCGGCGGGCAGGCTGCCCGACCGTTCCGCGTGGGCCGCCGCCGCGCAGGAGAAGCGGGCCACCCTCCAGCGCCGCACGCACTTCGACGACATCCCGATCAAGCCGCAGCGCGTCTACGAGGAGATGAACAAGGCCTTCGGCCCGGAGACCCGGTACGTCTCCACCATCGGCCTCTCGCAGATCGCCGGCGCTCAGATGCTGCACGTCTACCGGCCGCGCCACTGGATCAACTGCGGCCAGGCGGGCCCGCTCGGCTGGACGATCCCGGCCGCCCTCGGCGTCGCCAAGGCTGACCCGGACGCGCAGGTGGTCGCTCTCTCCGGCGACTACGACTTCCAGTTCATGATCGAGGAACTGGCCGTAGGCGCCCAGCACAGGATCCCGTACGTCCATGTCCTGGTGAACAACGCCTACTTGGGCCTGATCCGGCAGGCGCAGATCGGCCTGGACATCAACTTCCAGGTCAACCTGGAGTTCGAGAACATCAACTCGCCCGAGCTGGGCGTCTACGGCGTCGACCACATCAAGGTCGTCGAGGGCCTCGGCTGCAAGGCGATCCGGGTCACCGACCCGAGTGAACTCGGCGCCGCCTTCGAGCAGGCCAAGAAGCTCGCCGTCGAGTTCCGGGTCCCGGTCGTCGTCGAGGCGATCCTGGAGCGCGTCACCAACATCGCCATGAGCAGGACGAACGACATAGGAAACGTCGTGGAGTTCGAGGAGATCGCGACCGAGCCGGGCCACGCGCCCACTTCGATCAGGACGCTGAAGGTCTGACGCGGCAGGTCTGACGCGGGAAGGCGTTCGCACGCGAGGGCGGCGCCCGCCCCGGGGATCGGTTGCTCATTCGTCCGCGAGGGCGGCCCCCGGGGCGGGGTCGCCCTCGCGCGTTGTTCCCAGGCGCGGGCGGGTCCGGCATGCTCGCCCCATGCGGATGACCGTCCCCACCCCCCTCGGCGACATCGCCGTACGCTGCCTTCCCCCGTTTCCCGGCGTCCGGCCGGAGGCGATCCCCGTCCCGCCCGACGCCCCCGCGCTGCTGCTTCTGCACGCCAATCCTGGGGACGGCCGCGACTTCGACGCGATAGTGCCCGCCCTCGCCGACCGGTACCGCACGTTCGTCGTCGACTGGCCCGGGTACGGCGACTCCACCGCGCCCGAACCCCACCTGGTCACCCCTGATGGGCTGGTGGAGGTCGCGGAGCGGGTGATCGACGCGCTCGCCGAGGAGCAGGGCGTGCGGGAGGTCGCCGTGCTCGGCAACAGTGTCGGCGGCTACGTCGCCTGCCGCCTCGCCGAGGGCCCCCGTGCCGCGTCGGTCACCGCGCTCGTCCTGGTCGACCCGGCGGGCTTCACCCGGCACACCGCCCTCACCCGCTGGTTCTGCCGCGAGGTGATGGGCCGCCCCGCCCGCGCCCGCCGGCTGGTCGTCCCGCTGGCCCGCGCCTATCTGGGCCGGCTCGGCACGCCGAGCGCGCGGGAGACGTACGCCCGGGTCCGCCAACTGCCCCATGACGAACGGAGACTGGCGGTGCACTGCGCCGTCTGGCGCGGGCTCGCCGACCCGGACTTCGGTCTGGCGGACCCGGCCGCCCTGGATGTGCCGATCCTGCTCCTGTGGGGGAGCCGCGACCCGGTCGTCCCCGCCCTCCTCGACGGTCGCCGCGCCCAACGCATGCTCCCCGCAAGGACGTTGAGTGTTCTCCTGCCCACGGCTCACGAGCCGTACAACGAACGCCCGGGCCTCTTCCTACGGCATGTCCTGCCGTTCCTGAAGGATCCGCGGGCGGTCAGTACGAGCCGCCTCCGGAGCCCCAGCCGGCCCCGTCGTCGGTGAAGCCGATCCCTTCGCCCCCGCCGCCACGGCCGCGCGGGGCCCACCACGCAGCAGCGCGACGGTCTGAGGCCCGAGCCTGACCGCCGCGCTCCCACTCTTGGTGCTTTCCCCCGTGCCCCCGTGCTTCCCCCGTACCCCCGTTCGGGACCCGCCGCCCCCGTGCCGGCGGGCCCCATGTGCCGAGAATGTGCCTCTTCCGGCGCGAGGTGAAGCCCCTGAGGCAGTGTTCAGAGGTTGATTTGAGGGTTCCGTAGCCGCTCTACGCCCGCTTGTGTACGTCCTGAGTCCGTTTGGCGCCCGTTTCGGCTAGCGGCCCGCGGCCCGCGTGCGGCGCCGGCCGGTGTCCGCGGCGCTCATCCGCGCGTGTGCTCCGAGAGTCCCGGCCAGTCGTCGGGACCACCGCCCTGCCAATCGATGATGTCGCTCTCCTCGACCTCGATCACGTCGAGGTCGACGTCCGCCTGGCGCAGGATCTCGACCACGTCGTCGAGGTGATACGCGATGCCGAGCACCCGGTCGCCCTCGGTGACCCGCCGCGAACCGTCCAGCCCGGGCGTGTGCACCACGATCCTGGGGAATTCCATGCCGTCAGCCTCCATGCTCCCAGGCTGCTGCGCGCGGCCGGAATGCGCACCCGGAGCCCGGTCCGCCGCGCCGGGCGAACGAGGGAGCGCCGGGCGCATGGCGCAGCGCCGGGTACGGGACACTCCGTACCCGGCGCTTCGCCGCTGAGCTGCGGGATTGTGGCCGTCCGACGGCGCGAGGCTGGGCGCGACAGTACGTTCGCGCCGCCGGACGGAGTCCGCGGGCCCTCGCGGACCGGTGCGCGGCCCTCTTCGACCGGTTTCCGGCCCTCGTGGGCCTGTGTGGCTGGGACCGCGGCGGATGCGACGGACCCGTGACGCCGCTTCCCTCAGGTCGAGAAGCGGGTTCAGGGACCTTCACCACCGCACTGGCTCACATGCCGCCGCGGTCCTCGCCTCGCCCGCGGTCATCGCGCGGCAACCCCTCATCCGGGCCGCTCGATCCGCCGCGGGCTGCGCGTACCGCCCCGACCTCCCGTCAGAGGCGGTACGCGAGCCGGGTTCAGTCCTCGCGCAGGGCGCTGACCGCCTCCTCCACACGCCTGCCGTACTCGGGGTCGGCGGCGTGGAAGTGGGCGAGGTTCTTCTCGATGACGTCGTCGCGGGAGACCTGCGCGAGGCCCCCCGGCGATGTTCGCCACCAGTCGGGACCGCTCGTCGGCCGACATCAGCCGGTAGAGCTCGCCCGCCTGGAAGAAGTGGTCGTCCTTGGTGTGCGGCGGTGCCTCGTGCGTGCCCGTGTGGCCGTTCACGGCGAGCGGGGCGGACAGGGGACGACCGGTCTCGGCCGGACCGCCGTACGAGTTCGGCTCGTAGTTCTTCGCGGCGCGGCCCTGCGCGTTGGACGCCATGAGGCCGTCGCGGCCGTAGTTGTCCGCGGTCGTGGCCCTCGGCGCGTTCACCGCGAGCTGGGTGTGGTTGACGCCCAGGCGATAGCGGTGCGCGTCCGCGTAGGCGAACAGGCGGCCCTGGAGCATCTTGTCGGGGGAGGGGCCGATGCCCGGAACGAAGTTGTTCGGGGAGAACGCGGCCTGCTCGACCTCGGCGAAGACGTTGTCCGGGTTGCGGTCCAGAACCAGCCGGCCCACGCGCTGGAGCGGGTAGTCCGCGTGCGGCCACACCTTGGTGAGGTCGAAGGGGTTGAAGCGGTAACCCGCCGCCTCGGCCGCCGGCATGATCTGCGCATAGAGCGTCCAGGACGGGTTCACGCCCCGCTCGATGGCCTGGAGCAGGTCCGTCTGGTGGGAGTTCGGGTCCTTGCCCGCGAGCTCCCGCGCCTGCTCGGTGGAGAGGCTGCGGACGCCCTGGTTCGTCTTGAAGTGGTACTTGACGAAGAAGGCCTCGCCCTCGGCGTTCGTCCACTGGTAGGTGTGCGAGCCGTAGCCGTTCATGTGGCGGTACGACGCCGGGATACCGCGGTCGCCCATCAGCCAGGTCACCTGGTGCGTGGCCTCGGGGGCGTGTGCCCAGAAGTCCCAGACGTTGTCCGGCTCCTGCCTTCCCGTGAACGGGTCGCGCTTCTGGGAGTGGATGAAGTCGGGGAACTTGATGGGGTCCTTGATGAAGAAGACCGGCGTGTTGTTGCCGACGAGGTCGTAGTTGCCTTCCTCGGTGTAGAACTTCAGCGCGAAACCGCGGGGGTCACGGACCGCGTCCGCGCCGCCGAGGTTGTCGGCGACGGTCGAGAAGCGGAGGAAGACCTCGGTGCGCTTGCCCACCGTGTCCAGGAAGTCGGCGTGGGTGAAGCCGGTGACGTCGTCCGTGACCTCGAAGTAGCCGTACGCGCCGGAGCCGCGGGCGTGCACCACGCGCTCCGGGATGCGCTCGCGGTTGAAGCGGGCGAGTTTCTCCAGAAGGTGCTGGTCCTGGAGGAGGAGCGGGCCACCGGCGCCGGCGGTGGCGGAGTTGTGGTTGTCGGCGACAGGTGCGCCGGACTCGGTCGTGAGCACGCGCTTCGACATCGTGGACCTTCCGTACGAGAGGGCAGCGGGATCAGCGGAAATCTCCTTCCGCTATGTGGACTTCTCCGCTTGGTGGAGCCTAGGTTCGGGGCGAAGTTATCGTCAACAGTTTGTTGAAGATGAATCCGGGCCGCGGCGGCGCCTGGGCGCGACAGGACAGGTGTCAGCGCCACCGCGGCCCGGAAGTTCGAGGATCCCGGGCGGGGCCGTGATTCAGATCTGTGCGCCGGAGAGGCGCTCGACCGCGCGCAGCAGCGCGGAGTGGTCCAGGCCGCCGTCCCCCTGCGCGCGCAGGCCGGCGACGAGCTGGGCGACCACGGCGCCGACGGGGAGCACCGCGCCGACGGTGCGGGCGGCGTCCGTGACGATGCCCATGTCCTTGTGGTGCAGGTCGATGCGGAAGCCCGGCTTGAAGTCGCGGTTCAGGAAGTTGTCCTTCTTGCGTGCCAGCACGGTGGACCCCGCGAGACCGCCCCCGAGGACGTCGAGTGCGGCTTTGAGGTTCACGCCGGACTTCTCCAGGAAGACCACGGCCTCGGCGCACGCCTGGATGTTCACGGCGACGATCAGCTGGTTGGCGGCCTTCACGGTCTGGCCCGAGCCGTGCGGACCGCACAGCACGATGGTCCTGCCGAGCGCCTCGAAGATCGGCTCCGCCTCGTCGAAGTCGGCCTGCTCGCCACCGACCATGATCGACAGGACGGCCTCGATCGCACCGGCCTCGCCGCCGGACACGGGAGCGTCCAGTACGCGGACGCCCTTCTCGGCACCGGCCTTCGCGAGGTCCACCGAGGTCTGCGGGGTGATCGAGGACATGTCGATCAGCAGCGCGCCGGACCGCACGTTCTCGAGGATGCCGTCGGGCCCGTACGCGATGGCCTCGACCTGGGGGGAGGCGGGCACCATCGTGATCACCACGTCGGCGTCCCGCACGGCCTCGGCGATCGAGCCGGCGGCGGTGCCGCCCGCGGCGGACAGGCGCTCCAGCTTGTCCTGCTCCAGCGTGTAACCGGTGACGTCGTACCCGGCCTTGAGCAGGTTCTCCGACATGGGCGAGCCCATGATGCCGAGACCGATCCAGGCGACCGTCGGGCGGGTGGGGCGGGGGGAATCCGTGAGGTTGTGGCTCATGAGGGTGCCTCTCTGCAATCTCTGCCGTGTCTTCGGGGTGCCGCTCAGCGGGCGGCTCGGGCGTCGGCGGGCAGCCAGTCGAAGGCCTCCGCGCTCGGCCGGTCGCCCGGCTTGTACTCCAGGCCGACCCATCCCTCGTAACCGGCCTTGGCCAGTTGGTCGAGGAGCTCCTCCAGCGGGAGGGTGCCGGTGCCCGGGGCGCCGCGGCCGGGGTTGTCCGCGATCTGCACATGGCCGGTCCGCTCGGCGTAGGCGGCGATCACCCGCGGCAGGTCCTCGCCGTTCATGGAGAGGTGGTACAGGTCCATGAGGAACTTGGCGTTGCCGAGGCCGGTCGCCTGGTTGACCTTGTCGACGATGCCGACGCCTGCCGGGGCGGTCACCAGCGGGTAGAGCGGTGACTCGGACCGGTTGAGGGTCTCGACGAGGAGGATCGCGCCGATCCGGTCGGCGGCCCTGGCCGCGAGGACCAGGTTCTCCAGCGCGAGGGCGTCCTGCTCGGCCGGGTCCACGCCCTCGACGCGGTTGCCGTACAGGGCGTTGAGCGCCGTGCAGCCCAGCGACCGGGCGAACTCGGCGGTCACGTCGATATTGGCGCGGAACCTCTCCGACTCCTCGCCGGGGATCGACAGGGCGCCCCGGTCGGGACCGGGCAGCTGTCCGGCATAGAAGTTCAGCCCCGTCAGCCGGACGCCCGCGTCCTCGATCGCCTTCTTCAGGGCGTCGAGCTCGGCCTGCTCGGGGGTGTGGGAGTCGACCCAGGGCCACCACAGCTCGACCGCGCTGAAGCCCGCCGCGGCGGCGGCCGCCGGGCGCTCCAGGAGCGGGAGTTCCGTGAAGAGGATCGACAGGTTGACGTTGAAGCGCTGGTCCGCGAATCCCATGGGGTCGGCGCTCCCTTCCGTACTGGCGGCCGTGCTGTCGGCCGGGCCGGCGATTCCTGGTAATTCCGTATTGCGGAAGTTCGTTTCTGCTTAATGGAAGATTGCCGTCGCGTGTCGGAGCTTGTCAAGAGGGCGCCGACGGAAAGCGGCCCATGGGCCCCGGTCGGGCCGGAGGGGGCTGCCGGGATGTCCGCGGCGCGCAGTAGGTTGAGCCCGTGCGATTGAGAGTGGAGTTCACGACTGAGCCCTTCGACCTCGACGAGGCGCCCCGGCACGCGCTGGTCGCCCGTGAGGTCATCGAGTCGGCCGAACTGGACGCCGTGGACGTCGGCCCGTTCGGCAACACCGCGGAAGGCGGCGCGGACACCGTGCTCACCGCGGTCGACGCGCTGCTGCGCAAGGCGCTGGAGGCGGGCGCCACCCGGGTCTCGCTCCAGGTGAACGTCGTGGGCGCCGCCGGGGAGGGCGATAAGTGACCGGATTCGGGGACGACCCCTTCGTTACCGCGGTCAAGCCGCTGGTCGACGCCATGGGGGGCGAGATGCTGCCGCCCGAGCAGGCGGGCGTCGACGATGTCGTGCTGTCCTGGGAGGGTGCGGACGTCGTCGCCGTGCGCCTGCCCCAGCTCGCCGACTCGCTCGACCGCATCCTCGCCGCCCTGGAGCGCAAGCGGGGCAAGCCGCTCGCGGATCTCGACCGCAAGGCCAAGCAGGAGATCGTGCGCATACTGGAAGCGCGCGGGGCCTTCTCCGTGCGTCACGGTGTGGAGACCGTGGCGAGCGCCCTCGGCGTGAGCCGGTTCACCGTCTACAACTACCTGAATCGCGAAAAGGACGCCTGACCGGCGAAAACGCGCCTCAGGACGGAGGGGTCGCCCCGCCGTCACCCGCCGCCGTCCGGATCGATCGGGCGGCGGTTTTTGTAACTCGAAGTTTTCAACAAAGTGTTGACGTGGTGTTTCCGAGGGCGTTAGCTGTCCGCAGCCCGTCCAGCACAGAGCCACGGAGGCTTCCCGTGACGTCGAGTACGACATCTGGCGGCCTCGCCCGCTTCAACGCCCAGGAGGAGCGCGCGGCCCTTGCCGCCCTCCATGAGGTGTGCGCCTCCCGGGCGTGGGCGGAGCGACTGCTCGCCGCCCGCCCCTGCGCCACCGCCGACGACCTGTACGCCGCGAGCGACGCCGCCATGGCCGAGCTGAGCACCGCGGATCTGGCCGAGGCGATGGCCGGGCACCCGCCCATCGGGCGGCCGAAGCCCGGCGACCCGACCTCCTCCCGGGAGCAGCGCGGCATGGCCGGCGCCTCCGAGGAACTCAAGGAGGAGATGCTCGAACTGAACCTGGCCTACCAGGAGAAGTTCGGCCACGTCTTCCTCATCTGTGCGACCGGCCTGACCGGCGAGCAGATGCGCGACGCGGTCAAGGAGCGGATCGGCAACCCGGCCGAGCGGGAGCGCGAGATCGTCCGCGTCGAGCTGGGGAAGATCAACCGCATCCGGCTCGGCAATCTCGTACAGGAAGAAGAGGCATGAGCACCGACACCACGGCCTCCGTGTCCACCCACATCCTGGACACCAGCGTGGGCCGCCCCGCCGAGGGCGTCGCCGTCCAGCTCGCCGCCCGCGCCGGGCGCTCCGCCCATTTCGGGCAAGGGGGAGACTGGCACGCGCTCGGCGGTTCCGTGACCGACGTGGACGGGCGGTGCAAGGACCTTCCGGCGCTGCCGGAGGGCACGACCCATGTACGGCTCGACTTCGCGGTCGAGCGGTACTTCGAGTCGGATTCAGTGACACAGCAAGCCGATGCGCAGCAGGACGCCCCCGCGAATCGGGACAGCGAGACGTTCTTCCCCGAGGTGTCGATCACCTTCGCCGTCAGGCCGGGCGAGCACTACCACGTACCGCTGCTGCTCAACCCGTTCGGCTACTCCGTTTACCGAGGGAGCTAGCAGACATGACTGACCCTTCCCACCGCGGCCGCCCTGTGCTCCTGGGACAGAACCAGTACGGCAAGGCCGAGAACCGCGTCGTCAAGATCACCCGCGACGGCGACACCCACCACATCAAGGACCTGAACGTGTCCGTCGCGCTGAGCGGCGACATGCAGGAGGTCCACCTCTCGGGCTCCAACGCGAACGTCCTGCCCACGGACACCACCAAGAACACGGTGTACGCCTTCGCCAAGGAACACGGCATCGAGTCCGCCGAGCAGTTCGGCATCCATCTGGCCCGGCACTTCGTGACCAGCCAGGAGCCGATCAGGCGGGCGCGCATCCGAATCGAGGAGTACGCCTGGGAGCGCATCGAGACCTCGGACGCGGGCTCCCGGTTCATCGGCGCGGACGAGGTCAAGCACTCCTTCGTCCGCAAGGGCCAGGAGACCCGCGTCACCCAGATCACCTACGACGGTGAGAGCTGGGAGGTCATCTCCGGCCTGAAGGACCTCGTCGTGATGAACTCGACGAACTCCGAGTTCTGGGGCTACGTCAAGGACAAGTACACGACACTCCAGGAGGCGTACGACCGCATCCTGGCCACCCAGGTCTCCAGCCGGTGGCGCTTCAACTGGACCGGCGACGAGCAGAAGATGCCCAACTGGGAGAAGTCCTACGACCAGGTCAGGAAGCACATGCTCCAGGCCTTCGCGGAGACCTACTCCCTCTCGCTCCAGCAGACCCTGTACCAAATGGGCGCGCGGATCATCAACCACCGCAGCGAGATCGACGAGGTCCGCTTCTCGCTCCCGAACAAGCATCACTTCCTTGTCGATCTGAAGCCGTTCGGCCTGGAGAACGACAACGAGGTGTACTTCGCGGCCGACCGTCCGTACGGGCTGATCGAGGGCACCGTCCTGCGCGACGGCTGCGAGCCCCGCATCCCGGTGGACCTCACCAACCTGTAGGACCGCACCCGGCGGTCCGTCCGGACCGCCACCGCGGTACTGCCGCTGTACCCCCGACGCGCGCGCCGGCGTCACGTCCCAGGGGAGAGCGGGGGCATCTGCGCAACCACAGCACACCGGACCCGGTCGTCACCCCGCTCGGCCCCCGGGTCCGTCCGCCAATGGGAAGAACGAGGAACCGCCGTGGCAGTCCAGCGCATCGTCATCGAGAACTGCGCCATCGCGACCGTGGACGCGGGCGACACCGAGTACGCCTCGGGCCACATCGTCGTCGCCGACAACAGGATCGAGTCGGTGGGCCCCGGAAAGGCCCCCGAGGACCTGGAGAACGTCGTCCGCCGGATCGACGGAACAGGACATCTGGCCACGCCCGGTCTGGTGAACACCCACCACCACTTCTACCAGTGGATCACCCGCGGCCTCGCCACGGACCACAACCTCTTCAACTGGCTCGTCGCGCTCTACCCGACCTGGGCGCGCATCGACGAGCAGATGGCCTACGCGGCGGCTCAGGGCTCGCTCGCCATGATGGCCCGCGGTGGCGTCACCACCGCCATGGACCACCACTACGTCTTCCCGAAGGGCTCCGGGGACCTGTCCGGCGCCATCATCCGGGCCGCCCGCGAGACGGGCGTCCGCTTCACCCTCGCCCGCGGCTCCATGGACCGCAGCGAGAAGGACGGCGGACTGCCGCCGGACTTCGCCGTCGAGACCCTCGAAGGGGCGCTGGCCGCCACCGAGGCGACCGTCGACGAGCACCACGACGCCTCCTTCGACGCCATGACCCAGGTCGCCGTCGCGCCCTGCTCCCCGTTCTCCGTGTCCACCGAGCTCATGAAGCAGGGCGCCGAGTTGGCCCGCCGCAAGGGCGTACGGCTGCACACGCACGGCTCGGAGACCGTGGAGGAGGAGCAGTTCTGCAAGGAACTGTTCGGCATGGGCCCGACCGAGTACTTCGAGTCGACCGGATGGCTCGGCGAGGACGTGTGGATGGCGCACTGCGTCCACATGAACGACTCCGACATCGCCGCTTTCGCCCGCACGAAGACGGGTGTGGCGCACTGCCCGTCCTCCAACGCCCGGCTGGCCGCGGGCATCGCCCGGGTCCCCGACATGCTGGCGGCCGGCGTCCCGGTCGGCCTCGGCGTCGACGGCACCGCGTCGAACGAGTCCGGCGAACTCCACACAGAGCTGCGCAACGCGCTCCTCATCAACCGGCTCGGCGCCCACCGCGAGGCCGCCCTGAACGCCCGACAGGCGCTGCGCCTCGGCACCTACGGGGGTGCCCAGGTCCTCGGCCGCGCGAGCCAGATCGGCTCCCTGGAGGCGGGCAAGCTCGCCGACCTCGTGCTGTGGAAGCTGGACACCCTGGCACACGCCTCGATCGCCGACCCGGTGACGGCGCTCGTCTTCGGCGCCGCCGCGCCGGTCACCCTCTCGCTCGTCAACGGAAAGCCGGTCGTCGAGGACAGCCGGCTCCTCAACGTCGACGAGGACGCCATCGCCCGCTCCACGCGGGACGAGGCACAGCGCCTGGCGCGGATCGCCGCGCAGGCCTGATCACCCCAGAACTCCGGCCGAGGGGGACGGCCCTCGGCCGGTAGCCATGGACCCGAGCGGGGTCCATGGCGGCCGTAGCCGGGGCGTGCATGGACGTGCGCGCCCCGGAACGGTCTCCGCCGCCGGACATCATGTCCGCGCGACGGGCATCGTCCCGGTCCCGCACGACCGCGCATCACCTCCCTGACACCCACGTCGACGACGACGTGTACCCGACCGGAGGAGCCGCCGTGGCCGCCCAGCCCGAGCCCAGCACCGATGCACGACCCACTGGAGCAACTGGAACAACCGGATCAGCCGAAGGGACCGGATCGACCGGCCGGTCGAAGCACCCGGTCGACGAGAAACTGCCCGCCCTGAAGATGGCGACCAGCGGCCTGCAGCACGTGGCCGCCATGTACGCCGGAGTCGTCGCCCCACCCCTGATCGTGGGCGCGGCGGTCGGTCTCTCCGCCACCGAACTCACCTTCCTCACCGGCGCCTGCCTGTTCACCGCGGGGCTCGCCACCTTCCTGCAGACCATCGGCTTCTGGAAGATCGGAGCCCGGCTGCCCTTCGTCAACGGCGTCACCTTCGCAGGCGTCGCACCCATGACGGCGGTCGCCGCCTCCGCCAAGGACAAGAGCGACGCCCTGCCGATCATCTTCGGCGCGGTCATCGTCGCCGGCGTCCTCGGATTCATCGCGGCCCCCTTCTTCAGCAAGGCCGTCCGCTTCTTCCCGCCCGTCGTCACCGGCAGCGTGATCACGCTCATCGGAGTCTCGCTGCTGCCGGTCGCCTTCGGCTGGGCACAGGGCCCGAACCCCGCGGCGGACGACTACGGTTCGCGGACCTATCTGGGCCTCGCGGCGGCGACGCTCGTCATCGTCCTGCTGCTGCGCCGCTTCACCCGCGGCTTCGTCAAGCAGATCGCGGTCCTGCTCGGCCTGGTCATCGGCACGCTCGTCGCGATCCCCCTGGGCGTGACGGATTTCGGGCCGGTGGCCGACGCGAGCGTGGTCGGCTTCCCGACACCGTTCCACTTCGGCGCCCCGCAGTTCCAGCTCGCCGCGATCCTCTCGCTCTGCGTGGTGATGGTCGTCTCGATGACCGAATCGACCGCGGACATGCTGGCGTTGGGCGAGATCGTCGAGCGCCCCGCCGATGAGAAGACCATCGCGGCCGGACTGCGGGCCGACACCCTCGGCTCGGCGCTGAGCCCGCTCTTCAACGGCTTCATGTGCAGCGCCTTCGCCCAGAACATCGGCCTCGTCGCGATGACGAGGATCCGCAGCCGGTACGTCGTCGCCACCGGCGGCGGCTTCCTGGTGCTGATGGGGCTGTGTCCGATGGCGGCGTCGCTGATCGCCGTCGTCCCGCGCCCGGTGCTCGGCGGGGCGGGTGTCGTCCTCTTCGGCTCGGTCGCGGCCAGCGGTATCCAGACCCTGGTCAGGGCGGGCCTGGAGAAGGACAACAACGTGCTGATCGTGGCCGTCTCCCTCGCGGTCGGCATCATCCCGATCACCGCGCCCGCGTTCTACCACGCGTTCCCGGAGACCGTACGGATCGTCCTCGACTCCGGTATCTCGACGGGCTGCCTCGCGGCCGTCGTCCTCAACCTCGTCTTCAACCACCTCGGCAGAGGGCGCGAGAACGCGGGCGAGGTGACCCACCCCATGGAGGCGGGCGAGGACCTCAAGGCGGTACCCGCCCACTGAGAAGAGCGAACGATCCCGAGGGCGAACGATCCCGAGGGCGAACGATCCGAGGGGCGGACGGACTTACGGAGGATGAACGGGCGCGCGGAGGGCGCGGCACGAGGAACGTGCCGCGCCCTCCGCCCTGTCGGGCCCGTCAGCCGATGTGGTAGCTGTCGCCGTAGACCTTCCAGTCCAGCGGTGTGTTGAGGTTCAGGTTCCGGTTGCGGACGAAGACCCGCTGTGCGGTGTCGACGCGGCTGGTGTCGGAGTGGGCCTCCTCCTGTTTCATGGCCCACACGCGTGCGTCGAGGAAGGCGTTGAGATACGTCACCTCGTCGCCGCCCTGGGCCGGCGGCCTGGCCCTGGTCAGGGCGCGCCGACGGATGTTGCCGAAGCTGGTGCTGTCGCCGCCGTCGCCGTGCATCACGATGGCGTCGTAGTACGTGAACTGGCCGAGGGCACCGATGCCGTCGGCCTTGCCCTGCCGTACGGCGGGGTTGAAGTAGACGCGGTCGCGCTCGTCGTTCTGGGCCTGCTGGAACGCCGAGTCCTGGGCGGCCCGGCGCCAGTCGGCGGGGAAGCCGGGGTCCAGGCCCTCGTGGGAGTCGCTGCCGTCGACCTCGCGCAGCGCGGGCAGGTACTTGGCCAGGACGTTGCCGGGCTTGCGCTGTGTGTACAGCTCGACGAGGTCGAGCATGTCGTGGGTGCCGGAGCAGAAGCCGATGATGCCGGCGGTGTAGCCGCGCCCGTCACCGATGTCCTCGATGTACTTGTACTGCGCCTTCCAGTCCAGCGAGGAGTTCTCCGCGCTGGAGACCAGCTTCATGGCGATCTCCTTCTTCGCCGGGTCGTCCAGGCCGACCGGAGCGGCGGTCGCCGTCTGGGTGGCGATGAGGGGGCCTGCCACCAATGAGGCTCCGATCAGGGTGAGCAGGGTGCGCCGCGACGTGCCTATGTGGGGGGTGTGCACGGTACCTCCGATGGGGGAGTGGTGTTGAGCGCGTACTGTTAGGAAAGTTTCCTACCAGAGATTGAAGACGGCGTATACCCGTCAGGAGAAGGCGAGTTGACGCTCCGGGGCCGAATGTCGACCCGCGCTGGGCTACGGTCGGAGCGCACGAACGGCACGGACGGCACACAGGTCCCGCGAAACCCATGTGCGCAAACCACGTGAGGACGCGGTCACAACGGGGAGAGTCGGGCATGAACGAGTCGGGCCGCGTGGAGGCCTTCAGCGATGGCGTCTTCGCCATCGCCATCACCTTGCTGATCCTGGAGATCAAGGTCCCCGAAGCCGGTGAGGACGGCGGACTGTGGCACGCGCTCGGAGAGCAGTGGCCCTCCTATGCCGCCTACGTCGTCAGCTTCCTGGTGATCGGCATCATGTGGATCAACCACCACCAGGTCTTCAGCTACGTCGCCCGGGTCGACCGCACCCTGATGTTCCTGAACCTGCTCCTGCTGATGGTGGTGGCCGCCATTCCCTGGCCGACGGCGATGCTCGCGGAGTATCTCCGCGAGGGCAAGGCGTCCCATGTCGCCGCCGCCGTCTACAGCTTGGTCATGGTGGCCATGGCCCTCGCGTTCCAGGCGGTGTGGTGGCACCTCACCCGCACCGGGCGCCTTCTCGACAGCCGCGTCGATGTGGAGGCCGCCCGGCGCACCCGCGTCCGCTTCGCCCTCGGCTCCCTCGCCTATCCGGCGACGGTCGCGCTGTCCTTCGTCTCGGCGCCGCTGACCCTGGCGGCGCACGGGCTACTCGCGATCTACTACGGCTTCAATCAGGTGCCGGTGCCCGTCCGAACGCCCGACGCCGTCGGGTCGGTGGAAGAGGGTTCGTGAGGAGGTTCTTCCTCCGCCGAGGCGGTCGAGGAGTCCTGCCCGGGGCGCAGGAGGGCGGCGGTCAGCGTCAGGGCCGTCGCCGCGATGACCGTGGCCACCGTGAACGCCAGCCGGTAGCCGTCCGCCGTCGCCGCGACGACGTGTTCGCCCGCTCCCGTCAGGCGCTCGGTGCGGCTCGCCGCCAGTGTCGTCAGTACGGCCAGCCCCAGTGAACCGCCCACCACCTGCGTGGTGTTGAAGAGCCCGGAGGCCAGACCCGCGTCCTTCGGCCGGGCGCCCGACATGGCCAGCCCCGTCACCGCGGGCATCGCGGCGGCGAACCCCGCGGAGAGCAGGAGCAGCGGGCGCAGGACGTCGGCGACGTACGACCCGTCGACCGGAGCCCGGCTGAGCAGGGCCATGCCCGCCGTGATGAGGGCGAGTCCGGCGAGCAGGACACGGTACGGGCCGAAGCGGGCGATCGTGCGCGCCGACAGGCTCAGCATCAGCACGCCGATGGTGATCGGCGCGGGCAGGAACGCCGTGCCGGTCAGCAACTCGCTGTAGCCGAGCACGCGTTGCAGGTAGAGCGCGCCGATGTACTGGAAGCCGTACATCCCGGCGATCATCAGGATCTGCACGCCGTTGGCGCTCGTCAGGGTCCGGGAGCGCAGCAGCCGCAGCCGCAGCAGGGGGCGTTCGGCCCGTGTCTGGCGCACGGTGAAGCCGGCGAAGAGGGCGAGCGCGAGGACGCCGAGGGCGAGTGTGCCGCCGAGGCCCCGCTCCCCGGCGCCGACGATCGTGTACACCGTCAGCATCAGCGCACCGGTGACCAGGACCGCGCCGGGATAGTCGGCGCCCCTGCCGAGGCCGGCTCCCTTGTCCGGGGCGAGGATCCGCAGCGCGGCGGCCCAGGCCAGGACGCCGATCGGCAGGTTGATCAGAAAGATCCAGTGCCAGTCGAGAGCCTGCGTCAACGCGCCGCCGAGGAAGGTGCCGAGCGCCCCGCCCGCCGCGCCGACCGCGCTGAACACCGCGATGGCGCGGCCCTGTTCGCGGGGCTCGGGGAAGAGCGCCACGAGCATGCCGAGGACGACGGCCGAGGTCATCGCCCCGCCGACCCCCTGAAGAGCGCGGGCCGCGATCAGCGTGCCCCGGCCGCCTGCGACCCCGCACAGCACCGACGCCGCGGTGAACACGGCGAGCCCGGCCGTGAACATCCGCTTGCGGCCCACCAGGTCGCCGAGCCTCCCCACGAGCAACAGCAGGCCGCCGAACGGGATCAGATACGCGTTCACGACCCAGGCGAGCCCGGGAGCGGAGAAGCCGAGGTCGCTCTGGATGGCGGGCATGGCCACGGTGACGATGTTCCCGTCCAGGATCGTCATCAGCGTGCCCGCGCACAGGACGACGAGCGAGGCCCACCGGGAGTACGTTCGTGGTGTCGGCGAGCTTGCCGGTTCGGTCCGGGACAGCATGACGGTGACCTCCGTGTTCTCCATGGACCGCCGCGGTCCCATGGCCGATCTCCCTTGGTGCACGACTTGTAACGGGGTACATCGTCAGTGACCATGGAGACCGGCGTAAGGAGGCACCTCGATGTCCCAGGGGAACACCGGTGTTACCTCGCAGGCAGTGCTCGCGCAGGCGTGCCCGGTCCGCGAGGTTCTTGACAGGGTCGCCGGGAAATGGAGCGTGCTGATCATCGTGGCCGCCGCGCACGGCCCGATCCGCTTCACCGAACTGGAGCGCAGCATCGAGGGGATCAGCCGCCGCATGCTGACCCTCACCCTGCGCAACCTCGAGCGCGACGGCCTCGTCACGCGCACCGTCCATCCCACGGTGCCACCGAAGGTCGAGTACGAACTGACTCCGGTGGCCCGCGAGTTGCACGCGACGCTGCTCTCCCTGACCGACTGGGCCGAGCGGCACCGCGTCACGATCGCCGAGTCCCGCGCGGCCTACGACGCCGAACACCGGCCGGAGTCGCTCGACGCGTAGGCCGTGCGACGCGTGGCGGGCCGGCCCGGAGAGGTCAGAGCCCCAGTGGGCCCGGGTCGGTGGCCAGTGACTTGAAGCCGTCCCGCGGGTCGGACACCAGGCGGCGCTCCGTGAGGTCCATCAGCCCGCCGACCGCCGTGATCTCGGCGGCCACCGTGCCGTCCGTCTTCCTGATGGTCTGCTCGATACGGAAACTCTTGCCCTCGCCCCAGAGGAAGACGCACGTCACCTCGACCTCGTCTCCGGCCCGCAGCTCGCGCCGGTAGCGGATGGTCGTCTCCAGCGTGACCGGGCCCACGCCCCGGGCCACCAGGGCGGCCTGGCTGATCCCGGCGGCCTGGAGCACCGACCAGCGGGCGTGCTCGGCGTACTGGAGATACACGCTCTGGTTGAGATGCCCCTGCATATCGGTCTCGTACCCGCGAACGGTCACGGGGACGAAAAACGGCTCTGCCACGACTTTCCCTTCGACGACTGCGACTGCTTCCACGACTGCAACTGCCTACCCGACCGCGACGGCGCGAGACCGCGACTGCCGGGCTCCCTCGGGGTACTGCCGCCGGCACGCGCCTCACGCCCGTCGCGGCGAGGCCAGGGCGTACCGGGCGCCCGTGCGCGGTTCCGTGTGCTCGCCGACCTGCCAGCCCGCCTTCTCCAGCGTGGCCGCGCAGGCCCGCAGCGCCTCGGGGTCTGGCTCGCGCACGGCGACGGCCTCCGGCTGTGGTGTCGCCCGGACCCGGTATCCGCCGCCCTCCGCCCCCGCGGGCCGGTGCCCCGCCGCCTCCAGCGCGAGCGCGGCGGCCTGCACCAGGTGCGTACGCTCCCAGGCGCACGGACGGTCGGTGGCGCCGTCCGGGCGGGTCATCCGGCGCAGCTCCAGGAGCCCCTGCCAGGCGCTGTGCACCTCCCGCAGCCGTGCGGGGCCCGCCTCGGCCCCCGCCTCGCCGCCGATCCGCGCCGCGAACACCCCGGACGCGGCCGGAGCGGCCACCTCCTCGGCGCCGGCCGGCTCGGGAGTTCCGGGTGTCTTGCGCAGCCGATGCCCGGCCGGCGTCAGGAAGTGGTCGCGCGGGGGACGCGGATGACGGAAGGCGAGCCCCCGCTTCACCAGTGCGGCGAGCTGGGCCTCGGTGCCCCTAAGCCGCCCCGTCACGGGGTCGGCGGCATCGATGACGCGCCGCTGTGCGGCGGTTGGCGGTCGTGTCACGGCGCGCTCCCTCCACCACCGGGTGGTGCCACGGCGCTCGTCCCCGGCCGAGGGTCAGTGCCTCTTCGGCTCCTCGTCCGCCGGGGCGAGCGGTTCATGGGAACAGTACGCGTCGGGTCTGACATTCCAGCCGGCCACCACATGCCGCCGGTGCTCGGTGCTCAGCCGGCTCATGGTCCCGGTGCCGAGCTGGAAGAGGGCGCCGGACTGGGCGGTCAGCCCGAGCCGCCGCGCGGTCAGCACCCGCAGGAAGTGGCCGTGCGAGACGACGACCACGCTGCCCTCCGACTCGGAGAGCGCCGCGTCGATCCTGGCCAGCATCCGCTCGGCGCGCGCCCCGACCTCGTCCGGGCTCTCCCCGGGGTGCTCGGGCGGCCCGGCCGCGACACCGTCCGTGAACAGGAACCAGTCGGGCCGCTCCCGTTGGATCTCGACGGTCGTGATCCCCTCGTACCCGCCGTAGTCCCACTCGGAGAGGTCGGCGTCGACGCGCGCGCCGCCGATGCCGGCCAGCTGAGCCGTCTCCCGCGCGCGCCGCATCGGGCTGACGAAGGCCGCCGCGATGTGATGCCGGGCGATCAGCGGAGCGAGTCTGCGCGCCTGCTCCCGGCCGTTGTCGGTGAGCGGGACATCGGTCGACCCCGTGTGCCGCCCGGACATCGACCATTCGGTCTCACCGTGCCGTACGAGGAGCAGGTCACCCATCGCCGCGCCCTTCCGTCCCTGCGTCAGCTGCTGTCCCTCGTACGGTGCCATCGGGCGGCCCCGGCCGCAGCACCGGCTCCTCCGGTCGGCCCCACTCCGATCCCCCGTCCGCCCGGTTCCCTACTGCCGGTACCCGCTCAGGAACCGCCCGATCCGGCTGATCGCCGCGTCCAGGTCGTCGGCGTGCGGGAGGGTGAGAATGCGGAAATGGTCGGGGCGCGGCCAGTTGAAACCGGTGCCCTGGACGACCTGGATCTTCTCGCGCAGCAGCAGGTCCAGGACGAACTTCTCGTCGTCGTGGATCGGGTGGACCGCCGGGTCGATGCGCGGGAACGCGTACAGCGCGCCCTTGGGTTTCACGCACGAGACCCCGGGGATCTCGTTGAGCTTCTCCCAGGCGCGGTCGCGCTGCTCGCGGAGCCGGCCGCCGGGCCCGGTCAGCTCGTGGATCGACTGGCGGCCGCCGAGTGCGGCCTGGATGGCGTACTGCGCCGGAGCGTTGGCGCACAGCCGCATGGAGGCCAGCATCGTCAGCCCCTCCAGATAGTTGCGCGCGTGCTGCTTGGGGCCCGTGACGACCAGCCAGCCCGAACGGAATCCGGCGACGCGGTACGTCTTCGACAGGCCGCAGAAGGTGAGGACGACCAGGTCGGGGGCGAGTGCGGCGGCCGAGTGGTGCACGGCGTCGTCGTACAGGATCTGGTCGTAGATCTCGTCGGCGAACACCATCAGGCCGTGGCGGCGGGCGAGATCGAGGATGCCCTCGACGATCTCCTTCGGATAGACCGCGCCCGTCGGGTTGTTGGGGTTGATGATGACGACCGCGCGGGTCCGGTCGGTGATCTTCGCCGCCATGTCGTCCAGGTCCGGGTACCACTCGGACTGTTCGTCGCAGAGGTAATGCACCGCCTTGCCGCCGGCGAGCGTGGTGACGGCCGTCCAGAGCGGGAAGTCCGGGGCGGGGATCAGGACTTCGTCGCCGTCCTCGACCAGGGCCTGTACGGCCATGGAGACCAGCTCCGAGACACCGTTGCCGAGGAAGACGTCGTCCACGCCGACATCCAGGCCCCGGTCCTGGTAGCGCTGGGCGACGGCCCGGCGGGCGGACAGGACGCCGCGCGAGTCGGTGTAGCCGTGCGCCCGGGGCAGCATCCGGATCATGTCCTGGAGGATCTCCTCCGGCGCCTCGAATCCGAAGAGGGCGGGGTTGCCGGTGTTGAGGCGCAGCACGCTGTGGCCCGCCGCCTCCAGTGCGTCGGCGTGCTCGATCACCGGGCCGCGGATCTCGTAACAGACCTCGCTGAGCTTGCTCGACTGCCGGAACTCCATGCGCTGCGCCCTCCGGTTGTGGTGTTGCTTGGTTTTACCAAGTAGAAGCTTGGAAAGTCCAACAAGATAGCTAGACTGCGTCGCATGTCACCGCGCCGAAGCTACGACCAGTACTGTTCCGCCGCCCGTGCCCTCGATGCCGTCGGGGACCGGTGGACCCTCCTGATCGTCCGCGAGCTGCTCGGCGGACCGCGCCGCTACACGGATCTGCACGCCGATCTGCCGGGCGTCAGCACCGACGTCCTCGCCTCCCGGCTCAAGGACATGGAGCGCGACGAGCTGACCACCCGGCGGCGCCTGCCACCTCCGGGTGCCGCCTATGTCTACGAACTCACCTCTCGCGGACGTGAGTTGCTGCCCGTGCTCCAGGCGCTCGGGGAGTGGGGCGCGCCCGCGCTGGGCGAGCGGCGGCCCACCGACGCCGTACGGGCGCACTGGTTCGCGCTGCCCCTGCTGCGCGGGCTGGACGCCGCCGGGGCGGGGGAGGGGCTGGTCGAAGTCCACCTGGACGAGGGCCGGTTCCATGTGTGGCTGGGCGCCGGGGAAGGCCCGCTCTACGGGGACGGCACCGCTCCGCGGGAGCCGGACGCCCGGCTCACGCTGGACACCCGCACGTGCGAGGCCATGAGCCGGGGGACCTCGACGCTGCTCGACGCGCTGCGCGAGGGGAGCGTCGACGTGGCGGGCGAGGGAACCCTGGCCAAGGCGCTGCGCGAGGTGTGACCCCGCCGGGCACCTGCCGCGCACCTCGCCACCGCGCTTGAGAGGCCGAACGGCCCGCCGCGCTCCCGTCCGGGAGCACGGCGGGCCTCAGCCGTCGTACGGGTCAGGCGCCCGGCGGGATCCGCGAAGGACGTCCGGTGCCCCGCGTCAGCGCGTATCCGCCGATGCCCGCGAGGGCCGCGAGGATGCCGCCGACCGCGGTCCACACCCAGCGGTCGGACCACCAGCCGCTGGTCCAGCCGTCGTCGGGTTCGAGCGAGGACAGCGCCGCCGTCGGGGAGTCGGACTCCTCGTCGGACTTCTCGGCCGCGGTGGCGATGCCCGGGACCAACGGCTTGGCGAGCGAGCCGTCGACCGCGGCCGAACCGCCGATGTCCTTGGAGTCCACCCGGACTTCCGTGCTCAGCGGCAGACCCAGGTCCGCCGCCCCCAGGCCGGTGGCCGTGAGCCGGATGTAATAGGTGCCCGGCAGCGGGTCGTCGGCCCAGGTCTCCGACCAGGCGCGAACCGTACGCAGGGTGCAGGACAGCTCCACGGAGGCCGCGTCCGTCGCCACCGTCCGGGTCTGCGCCCCGTACTGGCAGGCCTGACGGCGCCGCAGACCGTCGTACACGTCGATCTGCCAGGTCTGGGAGGAGGCGCGCTTGGACGCCTCGGGCAGCTTCACCGTCGCCTTCACGGTGGGCCGCTGCCCGGCGTCCGCGGGGAACGACCAGTACAGGTAGTCACCCGTGGAACCGCCGGCGGTGGCCTGCGTGTCCTGTTCGATCTCGGTCGCTGTACGGAACGACGTACCGGCCTCGGTGGGCGCGGAGTCGTCACCCGAGGGGCTCGCGGACGGTGAGGAGTCGGCGACGGCCGGGGAAGCGGCCGCTCCGAGCAGCGCGGGCGCCGCGGCGACCCCCGCGAGTAGCACGGCGGTGCTCAGCACACGTCGGATACGCATCAGTTGGTCCTCCAGACCGAGAACCGCCAGCGGGAGATCCAGCCCCACAGCACACCGGCGAGGAAGCCGGTCAGCACCAGGGCGCCGAGCAGCCACCAGCCGCGCCCGAGGCCGAAGGAGGCCACGTCACCCGCCTGGTCGGGGCCGTCGACGACGTCGACGGTCAGCTCCAGCGGCAGTCCGGGCGTGGTCTTCACACCCGACGCGGCCGAGAAGGAGTTGGAAACCTGCAGACACACGACCTCGGCGGCCGCGTTCTCGTCGTCGCTCTCGGCCTTCGGATAGCGCAGACCGGTCGAGACGACATCGGTGCGGCCGTTCCCGGCCGCCTCGCCGCGCACGATCTCCCGGCCGTGCACGGTGACGGCACGCAGCAACACCCCGTAGTCGGGGTTGACCTGACGGTCGGCCGCGATGCTCACCGAGGCACGCAGCTCCTTGCCCGGCTCGACCTCCACGCGGTACCAGCGGTGCTGCGCGAACTCCTCACGGTCGGTGTAGAGGCCCGACTTGACGGCGGGCGCGCCGGTGCACGAGTCGGTGCCCTCCACGGCCACCGGCTTCACCACCGGATCGGCGGCACGGTCCACCAACTGGTTCACGCGATCGCTGAGTTGCTCCTTGTGCTCCACCGAGGTGTACGTGCCACCGGTGGCCTCGGCGATGCAGCTCAGCTGCTTGCTCACCTTGACGTTGGGGACCAGCCCCAGCGTGTCGATGGTCAGGTTGATGCCCTTGGCCGCGATCTCGCGGGCCACCTGGCACGGATCGAGCGGCTGGCAGGTGTCCTCGCCGTCGCTGATCAGCACGATGCGACGGGTGCCCTCACCGCCTTCGAGGTCGTCGGCCGCCTTGAGCAGGGCGGGGCCTATCGGGGTCCAGCCGGTCGGGTTGAGGGTCGCGACGGCGGTCTTGGCCTCGGTGCGGTCCAGGGTCCCCACCGGGTAGAGCTGGGCCGTGTCCTTGCAGCCCGTCTTGCGGTCGTCCCCCGGATAGTTGGCGCCGAGGGTGCGGATGCCGAGCTGCACCTCCTCCGGCGTCGCGTCGAGCACTTCGTTGAACGCCTGCTTCGCCGCGGACATCCGCGACTCGCCGTCGATGTCCCGGGCCCGCATCGAACCGCTGACGTCCAGCAGGAGTTCGACCTTGGGAGCGGTCGCCGTGGTTTCGTCGGCGACCGCTCCGGCCGGGAAGGCGATCCCGGCGGCCAGGGCGGCGAGCAGGGCGCAGACGCCCGCCGCCAGCCGTTGTCTTGTGATCATCGGCGGATCCTATTGATCAAAGGTGCCGCGCGTAAAAACGAGAGGTGTCCCGCTTCACGACGAGCCGGGTCCGGCGAGTGGCTGAGGAAGACGTGTCCACAGGTCACCGGGGGTCTCGGGGGACAGGCGCATCAATGTCAGCGCCTTGGTGGGCAACGGCTCGCCGAGGAGCGCGGGGAGGTCCGCGGTGCGCGGAAGGTCCGGTGCGACCGTTTCGAGGGCCTCGCGCAGCGCGGCCGCCGAGCCCGCCGTCGCGCCCAGCGCGCCGCCGACGAGGGAACCGAAGAGCTTGCGGCGCAGGGCGGTCTCGTCGTCCGTGACGATGCGTCCGGACAGCCGCGGGAGCGGGATGCCGTGGCGGGCCAGCCGGGCCGGGCTCACCCGGATGTCGGCCAGGTCACGGTAGACGAGCCGGACGGGGGAACCGGCACGGTCGAGGATCACGAGCAGGTTCTGGCCGTGCGCCTCCAGGGCCACCCCGAGCTCCAGCAGCTCCAGGCCCACGGTGAGCACGAGCAGGGTGAACTCCGCCAGCCAGGAAGCCTTTTCGGGCAGCGGGGTCAGCGGAAGGGCCGCCACCGGCACGCACCGCTCGCCCGCACCCGCGTACCCGTCCGGCGACTCCCGCACCACCGCCGCGAGATCGGGGAAACCGGCGGTGGCCGCGCCGAGCGTGCGGGTGATGTGCAGCGGCGCGTCCAGGCGTGCCGTCATCTCCTCCATGAACGCCGAGACCGTGCCGGCCGTCTCCACCGAGTACACCGAGATGTCCCGCACCGACGAGGTCAGCCGGGCGCTCAACGCCGTCTTCACATGCTGTCCGTCCGGCACCGCGAGGGTGCGCAGAGACATCAACGGGCGGGCGGCGAAGCCCTCCTGGACCGGCGCGTCCAGCACATGAGCGCTCTGCCAGGGATGCACCGGGATCAGCACGCGCTCCCCGTCCCGCAGCCACTTCGGCCACTCGCCCGTGACGAGAGCACCGTCCACCGCCACCAGGCCCAACTCCACCGACGGCCGGTGCTCCGGCCCGTACGCGAGCTGCTCGGCCACCGAGAACCCGGGCCGCGCACGGCAGTTGGGGTGATAAGGATGCCCGTCGACGATCCGCTGCTCCCACACCCAGCTCGCCTCGGGCGCTCCGGGGGAGTCGTCGGACGCCCGGTCCGCCCGCGACAGCGCCAAGGAGGCCACGCTGTCGGCGAGTTCGGCGGCGAAGGCGGGACCGTGCGGCACGCCGAGGGCGTCGACGAGCAGCTCCGGACGGTCGTACGTCCGCTCATCGAGCCGCACTTCGGTGACGTAACCGGAGGTGGCGTACGGGTCGGCGTGCGGTCCGTGCAGCCGGCGGCCGTCCGTCAGCCGGAGCGTGAGGCCGTCGCGGCCGGCCTCGCGGCGGGCGATCCACGGCAGCGGCTCGTACGCCAGCGCACGCCACAGACGGGTCAGCACGGCCGCCCGCGCTCCGGGCAGAGCCTCCGCGTACGGCGCCGACAGACCGGGGCGTACGACGCTCAGTTCGTCGGCGAACGCCGCCTCGGTGTCGGGCGTGGAGGGACGGTGCACAGGCGGGCTCCTTGGGTACGGGGACTGCGTCGAGATCGTCCGCCGGGGCAGACATACTGATCACCAGTGCACCGTATGAATCGAATGGACCGGATGGATCGCGTGGATTTCAAGCCGACCGTGTTCGCCCAGCTCATCCAGGGCGACATGGACGAGGCCGCCGACGCGTACGCCGCCGCGCCGTTGCTCAATTGTCTCCTTCGCGAACTGGCGGAACCCACGCGGGAGCCGGGCGTCCACCGGTTCCGCTCCGGTGGCCGGACACTGCGCGTACGCGGGACACGGCGCCCCGTCGAACCCGAGGTGTACGCCGACGGGACCTGGCGGCGGCTCACCCACCCGGAACTGGTCGCGCTCGCCGCCGAGGAACTGCTCCGCCGCACCGGCCTGGCCAACCCCGGGCTGCCCGCCGAGATGACCGACAGCAGGAACGTCGTCGCGGCCCTCCTCGGCGCCCGCGCCCGCACGACGCCGCCCGAGGACCCGTACCTGCGCTCCGAGCAGTCCCTGATCATGGGGCACCCGTACCACCCGGCGCCCAAGGCCCGCGGCGGCGGCCCGGCCGCCGGCTGGCTGCCGTACGCCCCCGAGGCATACGCCCGCTTCCCGCTGGAGCTGCTCGCGGTGCGCGAGGACGCGGTCGTCGAGGAGGGCGACACGAGGCCGCTCGACGCGCTGGGCCAGGCCCCGCCCGGCTACCGGCTGCTGCCCGCCCACCCCTGGCAGCTCGACCTGACCGGCGCCCGCCCGGCGATCCGGGACGCCTTCGCCGACGGCCGGCTCGTCCGCCTCGGACCCACCGCCCGCCCGCTGTGGCCGACGGCCGCCATCCGCACGCTCTACGCCCCCGAGGACGACCTGTTCGTCAAGTTCAGCCTCGATGTGCGCATCACCAACGACATCCGCCGGCTGTGGAAGCACGACCTGCTGAAGATGCGCGCCACCGACGCGGCGACCGCGGCCGCCTTCGACGCCCTGCGGGGGCCCGCCGCCTGGCTGAGCGACCGCGGCTACCGCACCGCCGACTTCGCCTTCGAGGAACTCGCCGTCCTGGGCCGCGACGGACTGCGCGACCACCTCGTGCCCGGCGCCACCCCACTGCTCGCCGCCGCCCTCGTGGAAGGCTTCGACGGCAGCCCGCTCGACCGGCTCACCGACCCCTCGGCCTGGTGGGCCGCGTACCTCCGCCAGGTGGTGCCCCCGGTGCTGGAGGCGTTCGCACACCACGGAGTCGTCGTCGAGGCCCATCTGCAGAACACCGTGGTGGCCGTGGACGGTGACGGCATGCCCGTCCAGGCACTGTTCCGGGACGCGGAGGGAGTGAAACTGCTGCCGGGGGTGACCCGCGCGGCCGGCTGGGAACGGCTCGTGTACTGCCTGGTGGTCAACCACCTCGCCGAGCTGGCCGCCCTCCTCGCCGAGCGGTTCCCGGGCGCGGACCTCTGGCCCGCCGTACGACGGGAACTCCACCGCCACGCCGCGGACCACGACCTCCCCGAGATCACCGCGCTGCTCTCCTCGCCCACCCTCCCGGGCAAGACCAATCTGCTGCTCCGCTGGACGGGCGCGGACGGCGCCGACGCGCGGTATGTGCCACTGCCGAACCCCCTGGCCGGCACCTGATGCCCGGGCCGGGGCGACGAGCTGATTTACAGTGTCAGGTGTGCTCCGCGACGTGAACGCTGTTCGATACGTGACCCCGCTGACGGCGGGCGGCTCCGTGCCCGGAGTCGTCGAGGCCGACGACCTGGGGACCTACGTCGTGAAGTTCACCGGTGCCGCCCAGGGCCACAAGGCGCTGGTCGCCGAGATCATCGTCGGTGAGCTGGCCCGCGCCCTCGGGCTGCGCTTCCCCGAGCTGGTGCTCGTCCACTTCGATCCGGCCGTCGGCGGGCACGAGCCCCACCAGGAGGTCCAGGACCTGCTCCGGGCCAGTGCCGGGCTCAACCTCGGCATGGACTACCTGCCGGGCGCGAAGGACTTCACCCCGGAGATCGCGCGGACCTTCCCCGTGGACCCGCTGGAGGCGGGCAAGGTGATCTGGCTGGACGCCCTGACGGTCAACGTGGACCGCACGGTGCACAGCTCGAACCTGATGGTCTGGCCCACCTTCGGTATCGCGCCGCCCCGGCTCTGGCTGATCGACCACGGCGCCGCCCTCGTCTTCCACCACCGCTGGGACGCCTCGTCGCCGGAGAAGGCGTACGACTTCCGGCGCCACGCGCTCGGCGGCCACCACCCGGACACCCGCGCGGCCGACGCCGAGCTCGCGCCCCGGGTGACGGAGGAACTGCTGCGCTCGGTCCTGGCCGAGGTGCCCGACGCCTGGCTCACGGACGAGCCCGGCTTCGCGAGCCCGGGCGCGGTCCGCGAGGCCTACGTCGGCTATCTCCTCGCCCGCGTCCGCGCCTCCGCCGCCTGGCTGCCCACGGACTTCCCGAGCCGCGAGCAGCTCGCCGCCGAGGACGCCGATCGCGCGGAGCGGACCCAGCGGGGGCGGCCCGACTGGCTCAAGCGGGTCCCGGATCTGCACGGCAAACCGGCGGCGGAACAGGATTGGTCGGTGCATCTCGGATGACAGAGGGTCGGCGTGTCCAGATCGAGTACTGCACCCAGTGCCGCTGGCTGCCCCGCGCGGCCTGGCTGGCGCAGGAACTGCTCACCACTTTCGAGGCGGAGCTCGACGAGCTGTCCCTGAAGCCCGGCACCGGCGGCGTCTTCGTCGTACGGGTCGACGACGAGGTGGTCTGGGACCGCCGCGAGCAGGGGTTCCCCGAGCCCACGGCGGTCAAGCGCCTGGTACGCGACCGAGTGGCCCCGGAGAGATCCCTGGGCCACTCGGACGGACCGGCGAACTGAGACCGGCGAAGTGAGACCGGTGAACTGAGGCAGCGGTCGTCGGTCGCCGGTCGGCCGGGACCGGGTCAGTCGGCGAGCTGCTCGTACGCGGGCAGCGTCAGGAAGTCCGCGTAGTCCTCGTCCAGCGCGACCGTCAGGAGCAGGTCGTGCGCCTGCTGCCAGCGGCCGGCCGCGAAGGCCTCCTCGCCGATCTCGGCGCGGATGTCCGCGAGTTCCCGCGCGGCGATCTCGCGGGTCAGCTCCGGGGTGGCGGCCACGGTCTTCCCGTCGTGCTCGAAGACGACACCGGCGTTGATCCACTGCCAGATCTGCGAGCGCGAGATCTCGGCGGTGGCGGCGTCCTCCATGAGGTTGAAGATGGCGACCGCGCCGAGGCCGCGCAGCCAGGCCTCGATGTAACGGATGCCGACCTGCACGGCGTTGACCAGACCGTCGTACGTCGGCCGGGCGTCGAGCGAGTCGACGGCGATGAGGTCGCCGGGCGCGACCGACACGTCCTCGCGCAGCCGGTCCTTCTGGTTCGGCCGGTCGCCGAGCACGGCGTCGAAGGAGGCCATCGCGATCGGGACGAGGTCGGGGTGGGCCACCCACGAGCCGTCGAAGCCGTCGCCCGCCTCACGGTCCTTGTCGGCCTTGACCTTCTCGAAGGCGACCTTGTTGACCTCTTCGTCGCGCCGCGAGGGGATGAAGGCGGCCATGCCGCCGATCGCGTGGGCGCCGCGCCTGTGGCAGGTGCGGACGAGGAGTTCGGTGTACGCGCGCATGAACGGGGCCGTCATCGTCACCGCGTTGCGGTCCGGCAGGACGAACTTGGTACCGCCGTCACGGAAGTTCTTGACGATGGAGAAGAGGTAGTCCCAGCGGCCGGCGTTCAACCCGGAGGCGTGGTCGCGGAGTTCGTAGAGGATCTCGTCCATCTCGTACGCGGCCGTGATCGTCTCGATGAGGACGGTCGCGCGGACCGTGCCCTGCGGGATGCCGACGTAGTCCTGCGCGAAGACGAACACGTCGTTCCACAGGCGGGCTTCGAGGTGCGACTCCGTCTTCGGCAGGTAGAAGTACGGGCCCTTGCCGAGGTCGAGCAGCCGCCGCGCGTTGTGGAAGAAGTACAGGCCGAAGTCGACCAGCGCGCCGGGCACGGGCGTGCCGTCGGCGGCGACGAGGTGACGCTCGTTCAGGTGCCAGCCGCGTGGCCGCATCACGACGGTCGCGAGTTCCTCGTTCGCCTTCAGGGCGTACGACTTGCCGGAGCCCGGGTCGGTGAAGTCGATGGCGCGGGTGTAGGCGTCGATCAGGTTGAGCTGGCCGAGGACCACGTTCTCCCAGGTGGGCGCCGAGGCGTCCTCGAAGTCCGCGAGCCACACCCGGGCACCGGAGTTGAGAGCGTTGATGGTCATCTTGCGGTCGGTGGGGCCGGTGATCTCGACACGGCGGTCGTTCAGCGCGGCCGGAGCGGGGGCCACCTTCCAGGAGTCGTCCGCGCGGATCGCGGCGGTCTCCGGGAGGAAGTCGAGCGTGGAGGTGCGGGCGATCTCGGCGCGGCGCTCCGCGCGGCGGGCGAGGAGCTCGTCACGCCGGGGCGTGAACAGCCGGTGCAGCTCGGCCACGAAGCCGAGGGCCGCGTCGGTGAGGACCTCTTCCTGCCGGGGCAGGGGCTCGGCGTCGACGATGGCCAGCGGGGACGGCGCTGGTGCGGACATGAGCTGTCACTTCCTTCAGCGAGCTACGTGCGGGCGAGCTGTGTACGGGCCATGCGAGCGAACCATGTGCGGCGCCACCGCGCCTGGCACCCGGTGCCGTGGCGCGCGGGGATGGCGCCGGGCGCCCTCGACACGACGGGGCGCTTCTGAGCAGTGGATACTAGTTTCCTCATGGTGGAAGTTCAATGGTTTGTTGATGTCGAGATTCTCCGGGTCGACAGAAGGTGGCGCTCGGTGCCATCCCGTTCACTCAAGGTGGACCAGGTCGGCCTCCGTGTCGATGTCGTACGCCCGCGCCACATCCCCGCACTCGACGAGGGTGACCGTGTCCTCGTGGGCCTTCAGATAGGCGCGGGCGCCCCGGTCGCCGGTGGCCGTCGCCGCGATTCCGGCCCAGTGGCCGGCCCCGAAGAGCACCGGGTGGCCGCGTTCCCCGTCGTAGGCCGCCGCGGCGAGCGACAGCGGGGAGGCGTACGCGGCGAGCACCCGGGCCACCGCCTCCCGGCCGATCCCCGGCTGGTCGACCAGCGACACCAGCGCGGCACGCGCGCCCGAGTCCGCCAGCGAGGCGAGACCCGCCCGCAGCGAGGAGCCCATGCCCTCCTCCCACCGAGGGTTGTCCACGAGGACACACCCGGGCAGCGACGCCTGATCCCGTACGTCATCGGCCCGGGCGCCGAGGACGACATGGACGCGGGTGCAGCCGCCGGCGCGCAGCACCCCGACCGCGTGTTCGACGAGGGGGCGTCCCCGGTGGGACAGGAGTGCCTTGGGGCGGCCCCCGAGGCGCCGTCCGCCGCCGGCCGCCAGCAGCAGCCCGGCCACCTCGTCCTTGTTCTCCGTCATGTCCCCTGCATACCCGACCGGGCGGGACGACGCCCCGGAACCCGGGCCGTCACTCCAGTGTCCCTGGGCTGAATTTCGGTCCGCGCAGTGGCGCCCGGCGCATCGGGTGGCGTTTACTGGCCCGCGTCCCCCGGCGCCCGACCACCGCCACGGGGAGCTGGAGCCGACCGAGGACGGACCGACGCACAACGGCGTGCGAGGGGGAGAGCTGTGTTGCGGAGCTTGGGGCAGAGGCCAGTGACCGGCAGCGACGAGGACCCGAGGGTGGCGGAGCTACGGACCGCCGTCTCCCGGCTGCGCCGTGAACTCGCCGCGCATCCGGCCGAGTTCCCCGACCGCGGCATCGCCGAGGACGAGCTCGCGGCCCTCGCCGCGATGGCCGCCGGAGGCGACCCCGAGATCCCCCGGCTGCGCCGCTCCCTCCTCCTGGTCGCGGGCGCGATCGGCTCGGTCAGCGCCCTGGCGACCCGTCTCGCGGACGTCCGCAGCGCGGTGGAACTCTTCGGAGAACCCCCTCACCGAAGCCTGCGCTGACCCCGGGCTTGGGTCGCCCGAGCCCCCCGGGGGGCGTGTCCGGCACCGCCTCGGCCCCCCTCAGCCGTGTCTGCGGATGACGCCTCGTTCGGTGGCCGCCGCCACCGCCGACGTGCGGGAGTCCACGCCCAACTTCGCGTAGATGTGCACCAGGTGGGACTTCACGGTCGCCTGGCTCAGGAACAGCTTCTTGCTGATCTGCTGGTTCGAGAGACCGTCCTTGACCAGTTCGAGGACTTCCAGTTCGCGTCTGCTGAGGGCGGCGGCGGGGGTGCGCATCCGGTCCATGAGACGGTCGGCGACCCTCGGGGCGAGCGCCGAGTGACCCGACGCGGCGGTGCGCACGGCGGCCGACAGCTCCTCCGGCGGGGCGTCCTTGAGGAGATAGCCCGAGGCGCCCGCCTCGACCGCGGCGAGGATGTCCGCGTCCGTGTCGTACGTCGTGAGGACGAGGACACGGGGCGCGCCGGGGCGGGCCGTGATGGCCGCCGTGGCCTCCGCACCGTGCATCCCGGAACCGAACTGAAGGTCCATGAGGACGACGTCCACGCCGCCCGCCCCGGCGCGCTCCACCGCGGCCTCCGCCGTCGGCGCCTCCGCGACGATCTCGAAGTCGGGCTCCCCGGACAGCACGGCGCGCAGTCCGGCGCGGACGACGGGATGGTCGTCCGCGAGCAGCAGGCGGATGCTCACCCGTGGCTCCCCACGACGCGCGGCAGCGGAAGCCGGCCGTGGTCGGCGGACGCCGTCCCCGGCGGCTCCCCGGTGACGGGCAGCGGCAGCGTGACCGCCACCGCCGTGCCCTGCCCGGGAGCCGACTCGACGGTGAACGTCCCGCCCAGCGACTCCGCCCGCGAGCGCATCGCGGGGAGACCGAAGCCCCCGTCCGCAGGGTCCGGTTCCGCACGGTCCCCGTCCGGCCGTACGTCGCCGGGGGCGAAGCCGACACCGTCGTCGACCACGTCCAGCGCGACCGTGGTGTCCATGAAGCTGAGCGTGATCTCCGCGCGGTCCGCGCGGGCGTGCCGCAGCGTGTTGCCGAGCGCCGACTGGGCGATCCGCAGCAGGGCCACCTCGTACGGGGTCGGAAGCCCGGCCGGCGGGCCGCTCACCGAGAAGCGGACCTTCGGCGCGTCCACGGCGGCCGATCGGCACAGTCGCTCCAGCGCGGCCGCGAGCGAACCGTGTTCCAGATCGGGAGGGGTGAGGGCGCGCACGAAGCGGCGGGCCTCGGCGAGGTTGTCCTGGGCGGTCGAGCGGGCCTGCTCCAGGTGCGGGGCCGCCGGGGAGCCCGCGGGCAGCAGACGCTGGGCGGCGCGCAGCAGGAGCTGGATGCTGGACAGGCCCTGGGCGAGCGTGTCGTGGATCTCGCGGGCGAGCCGCTCCCGCTCGGCGAGCGTGCCCGCGGCGCGCTCGGCCTCGGCCAGCTCGGCGCGGGCGGCGATGAGCTCCTCGATGAGTTCGCGGCGGCGCTCGCTCTCCCGGTACAGCGCCTCGTACCCGAGGACCGTGGCGACCGCGACCGCCGCCCCGAGCAGCGGTCCGATGAACGCGCCGGGCGTGAGGGGAGCGCCGTGCGCCACGAAACTGGCGATGGCCGCCCCGGCGGTCAGGGCGACCGCCGGCAGGCTCCAGCGCACGGGCAGCAGATGCAGCTGCAGGAAGTAGAGCGGGAACGCCACCCACAGCCCGTCCGGCGAGAACGTGATCAGCACCAGCCAGCTCGCGCTCAGGGCGGCCACCCACAGCGCGGCCGCACGCCGTGAGCGGTGCACCGCCGGGCCGACCGCTCCCGCCACGAGCACCGCGCCGGTCACGAGGACCGACAGGACGACCGCCGTCGGGTGCCCGCTGTCCCCGGAACGCAGGGCGGCCAGCAGGAGGAGCCCCGCGAGCAGGACGTACAGGCACAGGCGCAGGACGGCGACGACGGGGGAGGGGCGGCGGACGTTCATGGTCGTTCCAGGGTAGGCGGGTCAGGGCGGGCGCCGGTCAACCGAAAGGTTGAAAGCGGGCTGCCTCCTTCGCCCGCGCGGCCTCGCTCCCCCGTCCGCGGGCGCTCCTCCCTCCGGTCCGGGGCGGTCCGCATCCCGGCGGGCACGGCCCCCTCTTTCGGCGCGGGTGAACCATGCCGCGGCGCGATGCCCCGGACACGGTCCGGGCCGCAGGGTGGAGGCATGTTCGTCGCATGGAGAGACCTACGGTTCGCCAAGGGGCGGTTCACGCTCATGGGATCCGTGGTCGTACTGATCACCCTGCTCGTGGGGCTGCTGTCCGGGCTGACCGCCGGGCTCGCCGAGGAGAACACCTCGGCGGTCACCGGGCTGCCCGCCGACCACCTCGCCTTCGCCGCGCCGCCCACGGGGCAGTCGGTGTCCTTCACCGGCTCGGCGGTCTCCCCGCGCGCGGTGCGGACCTGGGACGGCAGACCGGGTGTCACCTCGGCCGAGCCGATCGGCATCCGCACCCTGAACGCGGCCGCCGGGAACCGTACGGCCGCGGTGTCCTCCTTCGCGGTGCGGCCGGGCTCCGGGATCGCCCCGGCCGGGGTCGCCCCCGGCCGTGCGGTGCTCTCCGAGAAGGCCGCCGCCGAGCTCGCGGTCGGGCCAGGCGACCGGGTGCGGCTCGGTGGCACCGAGCGGACGGTCGCGGCCGTCGCGGGCCACGCCTCGTACAGCCACACGCCCGTGGTGTGGACCGACCTCTCCGGTCCCGCGACCGTGATCGCTCTGCGGACGGCCGACGGCGCCGACCTGCCGGCGGCCGACCGTGCCGCCGGCACGAAGACCCTCACCAGGGACGACGCCCTCACCGCCATCGGCTCCTACCGCGCCGAGAACGGCTCGCTCCAGCTCATGCGCGGCTTCCTCTTCGTCATCTCGGCGCTCGTCATAGGGGCGTTCTTCACGGTCTGGACGATCCAGCGGTCGTCCGACATCGCGGTACTGAAGGCGCTGGGCGCCTCCACGCCGTATCTGCTGCGCGACGCGCTCGGCCAGGCGCTGCTGATGCTCACCGCCGGAGCGCTGCTCGGTACGGGGCTCGCCGCCGGAGCCGGCGCACTCGTGCGGGGCGGCGACGTGCCGTTCGTGCTGGACGGACCGACCGTGCTCGGACCCGCCGCCGTGATGATCGCCCTCGGGGCGCTCGGCGCGGGCCTGTCCGTCCGGCGGATCACCGCCGTCGACCCGCTGACGGCGCTGGGAAGCGCCCGATGAGGGCGCCGGGGGAGTGCCCTATGACGACGGCGCGCGGAAGCGCCGGACCGACCCCACGAGAGAGTGCCCCATGAGCCTGACGCTCGACGACATCACCCTCACCTACCCGGACGGTGAGGGGCGCCTGACCGCCCTGGACGGTGTCGGCCTCCAGGTGCCGGCCGGAACCATGACGGCCGTCGTCGGCCCCTCGGGATCCGGCAAGTCCAGCCTCCTCGCGGTCGCGGCGACCCTGGTCACCCCGGACCGCGGGCGCGTTCTCGTCGGCGGTACGGAGACGGGGACGCTGACCTCCGCCGAGCGGGCCGTCCTGCGGCGGCGCGAGATCGGGATCGTGTTCCAGCAGCCGAACCTGCTGCCCTCGCTGACCGCGCTGGAGCAGCTCCAGGTGATGGGTCACCTGGACGGACGGCGCCAAGTGACGGACCGCGCAAGGGAGTTGCTTGCCGCGGTCGGACTCGGCGATCTGGCGCACCGGCGTCCCCACCAGCTCTCCGGCGGTCAGCGCCAGCGTGTGAACATCGCCCGCGCGCTGGTCAACGAGCCGTCCGTGCTCCTGGTCGACGAACCGACCAGCGCCCTCGACCACGAACGGGGCACGGCGGTGCTCGACCTGCTGGTCCGGCTCACCCGTGAACGCGGCACGGCGACCGTCCTCGTGACACACGACCGCGCCCACCTCGGCGAGGCGGACGCGGTGCGGGAGATGGCGGACGGGCGGCTGGAGGCACTCGCCGGAGCCTCTGGGCCGAGTGGAGTCGAAGTGAGCGGAGCCGAATTGAGCTGAGCCGGACTGAGGTGAGCTGAGCTGGGGTGGGGTGAGCCGAGCTGGGCGCGAGTCCGGGCTCGCCCGGCCGGGACGAGGTCGGCGCCCCGGTCGGTCCGCGCCCCGGTCAGGCGGCGCCGGGGCCCGAGCTCGCCAGGGCCTCCGACAGCTCGGCCGCGACCTGCTGGAGCACCGGCACGATCTTCTCGGTGGCGGCCTCGGTGACCCGGCCGGCCGGACCGGAGATCGAGATCGCGGCGGCGGTCGGGGAGTCGGGCACGGAGACGGCCAGGCAGCGGACGCCGATCTCCTGCTCGTTGTCGTCGACCGCGTAGCCGGCCCGGCGCACCTCCACGAGTGCGGCGAGGAAGCCGTCCGGCGTGGTGATCGTCTTCTCCGTGGCGGCGGGCATCCCGGTACGGGAGAGCAGCGCGCGCACCTCGTCGTCCGGAGTGTGGGCCAGCAGCGCCTTGCCGACGCCCGTGGAGTGCGGCAGCACCCGGCGGCCCACCTCGGTGAACATGCGCATGGAGTGCTTGGACGGCACCTGGGCGACGTAGACGATCTCGTCGCCGTCGAGCAGCGCCATGTTCGCGGTCTCGCCGGTCTCCTCGACCAGGCGCGCCAGATAGGGGCGGGCCCAGGTGCCGAGCAGCCGGGAGGCGGACTCGCCGAGGCGGATCAGACGGGGGCCGAGCGCGTATCTGCGGTTGGTCTGCTGGCGTACGTACCCGCAGACCACGAGGGTGCGCATCAGCCGGTGAATGGTGGGCAGCGGCAGCCCGCTGCTCGCGGAGAGCTCACTCAGACCGACCTCGCCCCCGGCGTCCGCCATGCGCTCCAGCAGATCGAAGGCGCGCTCGAGGGACTGGACACCGCCACTGGAAGAGGACGATTTGGCGGCGTCGGTGGTGCTGGCGCTGGACGGCGGCACGGCGGCGGTCCTTTCGGGGCGCAGAATCGAGAGGATCGAGAAGGGTGACCCGAAGAGTCTCGAGTGGGGCGGTGGCGGTGGCGGGCAGGCAGAGACGCAGCCTACCCGGCAGTCGGTCGACTCCCAGGTTGTACATAGCTACATTCTGCTTGTCGGAATTCTACTTCCGCTGTATGGAAACATCCGGAGCGAGGCCGGTCGGGGGCAGAGTGGAGAAGTGACCCTTGACGGCGCGAGGGCCGGAGTGAAGACTCCTTCAACAGAAAGTTGAATTCCGTTACGCGGAAGTAAACCGGCGACAGCGGGAGTCAACGGCGGCAGAGAGAGGGGTCCGGGTGTCCGACGTCGAACTGGTGCTGCGCTCGACGCGCGTCATCACTCCCGAAGGGACGCGCGCCGCTTCGGTCGCGGTCGCCGCGGGGAAGATCACGGCCGTGCTCCCGCACGACGCCGAGGTACCGCGAGGCGCCCGGTTCGAGGACTTCGGCGACGACGTCCTGCTGCCTGGCCTCGTCGACACCCACGTGCATGTGAACGACCCCGGCCGCACCGAGTGGGAGGGCTTCTGGACCGCGACGCGCGCCGCGGCGGCCGGAGGCATCACCACCCTGATCGACATGCCGCTCAACTCCCTCCCGCCGACGACGACGGTCGGCAACCTCCGTACGAAGAAGGACGTCGCCCGCACGAAGGCGCACATCGACGTCGGCTTCTGGGGCGGCGCGCTCCCCGACAACGTCAAGGACCTGCGGCCCCTGCACGACGCCGGTGTCTTCGGCTTCAAGGCCTTCCTGTCGCCCTCCGGGGTCGAGGAGTTCCCCGAACTGGACCAGGAGCAGCTCGCCCGGTCCCTCGCCGAGATCGCCGGGTTCGGCGGACTGCTGATCGTGCACGCCGAGGACCCTCACCACCTCGCCGCCGCCCCGCAGAAGGCCGGCCCGAGGTACGCCGACTTCCTCGCCTCGCGTCCCCGCGACGCCGAGGACACCGCCATCGAGAGCCTCATCGAGCAGGCGCGACGCCTCGACGCGCGCGTGCACGTCCTGCACCTGTCGTCGAGCGACGCGCTTCCGCTGATCGCCGCCGCGAAGGCCGAGGGCGTTCGGCTGACCGTGGAGACCTGCCCGCACTACCTCACCCTGACCGCCGAGGAAGTCCCGGACGGCGCCAGCGAGTTCAAGTGCTGCCCGCCCATCCGTGAGGCCGCCAACCAGGACCTGCTGTGGCAGGCGCTGGCCGACGGCACGATCGACTGTGTGGTCACCGACCATTCGCCGTCGACCGCCGACCTCAAGACGGACGACTTCGCGACCGCGTGGGGCGGTATCTCCGGCCTTCAGCTGAGCCTGTCCGCCGTCTGGACCGAGGCCCGGGGGCGCGGCCACGGTCTGGAGGACGTGGTCCGCTGGATGTCCTCCCGTACGGCCGAGCTGGTCGGCCTCGGCGACCGCAAGGGCGCCATCGCGGCGGGCCGCGACGCCGACTTCGCCGTGCTCGCCCCGGACGAGACCTTCACCGTCGACCCCGCCGCCCTCCAGCACCGCAACCGGGTGACGGCCTACGCGGGCAGGACCCTCAGCGGCGTCGTGAAGTCGACCTGGCTGCGCGGCGAACGCATCGTGGCCGAGGGCCGGTTCGCCGAGCCCGCCGGACACCTCCTGACGCGCCACCCGTAACCCATCACCGTTCCTCATCACCCCCACCACCCCCTCCACCGCCCACTACTCACCACCACTTACCAACCCCCCACCACGATCCGCATCCCCGACCGCCGCACCGCACTCCGGCACCCGCACCGCAACCGCACCCGCAAACGGCCGACCCAGAAAGGCAGACCGATCATCGTGACGGCGCAGCGCACACCCGTTTTGGCCACGTTCACCGGAGACGCGAACCCCTACGGAGGCGGCGACCCCTACGCGGACTACCGCACCGCCGACTTCCCCTTCACCCAGTACGCCAACCTCGCCGACCGGCAGCTCGGCGCCGGGGTCGTCGCCGCCAACGACGAGTTCTTCGCCGAGCGCGAGAACCTTCTCGTGCCCGGGGCCGCCGCGTTCGACCCCGAGCACTTCGGCCACAAGGGCAAGATCATGGACGGCTGGGAGACCCGTCGGCGCCGCGGCGCGTCGGCCGAGCACCCGTGGCCGACCGCAGAGGACCACGACTGGGCCCTGGTGCGCCTCGGCGCCCCCGGTGTGGTCCGCGGGATCGTGGTCGACACGGCCCACTTCCGCGGCAACTATCCGCAGGCGGTGTCGGTCGAGGGCGCGTCGGTGCCCGGTTCGCCCTCCCCCGAGGAACTCCTCGCGGACGGCGTGAAGTGGACGACCCTCGTACCGCGCACGGCGGTCGGCGGTCACGCCGCCAACGGATTCGCCGTCTCCGTCGAGCAGCGCTTCACGCACCTGCGCGTCAACCAGCACCCGGACGGGGGCATCGCACGGCTGCGCGTGTACGGCGAGGTCGTGCCCGACCCGCGCTGGCTGTCCGCCCTCGGCACCTTCGACGTGGTCGCACTGGAGAACGGCGGACAGGTCGAGGACGCGTCCAACCTCTTCTACTCACCCGCCACCAACACCATCCAGCCCGGCCGCTCGCGCAAGATGGACGACGGCTGGGAGACCCGCCGCCGCCGCGACAACGGCAACGACTGGATCAGCTACCGGCTCGTCGCCCCGTCAGAGATCCGCGCCATCGAGATCGACACGGCGTACCTGAAGGGCAACAGCGCGGGATGGGCGGCGGTATCGGTGAGGAACGGTGACGATGGCAGCCAAGGCGACGAAGGCGCGTGGACGGAGATCCTGCCCCGCACCCGCCTCCAGCCCGACACCAACCACCGCTTCACCCTCGCCGCACCCGTCGTCGGGACCCACGCGCGTGTGGACATCTACCCGGACGGGGGCATCTCCCGGCTGCGCCTCTTCGGCTCCCTGACGGAGGAGGGCGCGTCACGCCTGGCGGCGCGCCACCAGGAGCTGGGCGGCTGAGCCTTCCGGCTCCGACACCGGGGCCGGAGGCCGGCACGGGGGCCGGAAGCCGTCACCGGTGACGGAAGCCGGCACGGGTCCGGAAGCCGGCACAGGTCCGGACCGTGCCGGGTTCCGGCCTGTTCCGGGTCCGGCCCATGCAGCTACGCGGGTGCGGCTCCGACGTCTTGGGCCGTGTGGGGGGTCGGGTCAGGCCGCGCGGGGGTCGCGGGGCCGGGTATGGCTCCGACGGGTTACGCCGCACGGAATTCGCGGGGCCGGGTACGGCCTCGACGGTTACGCCGCGTGGCCTCCGTCCACCGCGAACTCCGCCCCCGTCACATACGCCGCCTCGCTTCCCGCCAGATACGCGACCATCGAGGCGACCTCGTCGGCGGCGCCGAAGCGGCCGAGGGCGGTCATCGCGGACTGGCCCGGTGCGTACGGGCCGTCCGCCGGGTTCATGTCCGTGTCGATCGGGCCGGGATGGACGATGTTGGCGGTGATCCCGCGGTCGCCCAGTTCCCGCGCCAGCGCCTTGGTCAGGCCGGTCAGCGCGGACTTGCTCGTGGCGTAGAGCGTTCCCCCGGGGCCGGGGACCCGCTGGGTCATGCAGCTGCCGATCGTGATGATCCGGCCGCCGTCCCCGAGGTGCGGCGCGGCGGCCCGGGAGGCCAGGAAGACCCCCCGGACATTGACGGCGAGCACCCGGTCGACGTCCGCCAGGGACAGGGAGTCCAACGGTCCCAGAACACCCACGCCGACGTTGTTGACGAGCACGTCGAGCCTTCCGAACTCCGCGACGACCCGGTCCACCACCCCGCCGGCCTCCACCGCGTCCGAGGAGTCCGCGCACAGGGCGAGTCCCCTGCGCCCGAGCGCCTCGATGCTCCGTACGACGTCCTCCGCGGCCTCCTTGCCCTTCACATAGGTGACAGCCACGTCCGCGCCCTCGCGGGCGAGACGCAGCGCCGTCGCGGCCCCGATGCCCCGGCTGCCACCGGTCACGAGGGCCACTGTTCCGTTCATGGTTCCTTGAGAAGTCATGCGTCCATCCCAGCGGCCCCGCCCCTCCGATGCTGGCGGCGAACGGACACAGCCCCTGAGCGCCAAGCCCGAACCGACTCCGCACCCGGGCCGAGGCCCGCCGACGAGATCACCGGCGAAGCCGGCGGCCGGCCCCCAGGTGAGACCAGCCCCACCACTGAGCGGCGCCCCCGCAGCCGCACCCCGAAGCGCCGCCCGAAGGCGAGCACCACGTGACCACGTACGCCTCGACCAGGGAGCGCGGCTCGCGCCGCATCGGGCTGGCCAACAGCGCCTTTCCCCGGCACGGTAGCGTGGCCCTGACATGCGCCGAATCCTTCTCATACCACTGCTGGCGGCGGCCCTGACGGGATGCTCGCTCCTCGGCCAGGACACGCCGTGCACCATGGCCGATGGGGACTCGCAGGTCTCCGCTGTGTGGCGGCCCGCCGACTTCGGCAGCCTGGACGCGGCGAAGATCCGACTGTGCGTGCGCGGCACCTGCGAGGAGCGGAGGTCGGGCAATGCCCATGACCCCTTCGCCTCACTGTCGGTCCGACTTCCCGACGACATCGGTGCGTCCACCGTGCCGGTGCGGCTCACCGTGACGTCCGCGAAGACCGGTGGCACCGTCGTCGAAGACAGCACCCGGGCCACGCTGACGGAGCAGCACCCCAACGGCGCATCCTGCGCGCCCACCGTCTGGACGGCGACGTTCCGTGCACACCCCGACAAGGGCCTCACCTCGCCCAAGGGTATGAAACTCCAGGGCTGAGTCACCCTACGCAAGCGTCCCCCGGCACCCACCGAATGAGCGCCGACGGGCGAAGGCCGCCAAGATCCTCAAAGGACACCGCGTTCACCCGGCGCCGCACGGGGCGCCGCGCCTCACCCGATGGGCCGGAACTCTTCGCTCCGCCTCCCGCGTTCTTCTGGCGTGACTCTTCAGCAAGAAATCGTCGGCACCGCCATGCAGATGGCGGTCGTCAATCTGCGCCTCGGCCAGACCGTGTACTGCGAAGCGGGAAAGTTCCTGTTCAAGACCACCAACGTGACCATGGAGACGCGGCTCTCCGGGCCGTCGGGCGGCGGTGGCGGCCAGCAGCAGGGCGGTGGCGGTGGCATGGGCGGCATGCTGCGCCAGGCCGTGGGCACCGCCATGCAGGCCGGCCAGCGCGCCCTTGCGGGCGAGTCGCTGGCGTTCCAGTACTTCACGTCGACGGGCGGCGAGGGCACCGTCGGCTTCGCGGGCGTGCTGCCCGGTGAGATGCGCGCCCTGGAGCTCGACGGTACGCGCGCGTGGTTCGCCGAGAAGGACGCCTTCGTGGCGGCGGAGTCGAGCGTGCAGTTCGGGATCGCCTTCCAGGGCGGCCGGACCGGGCGAAGCGGCGGTGAGGGATTCGTCCTGGAGAAGTTCACCGGGCACGGCACGGTGATCATCGCGGGCGCGGGCAATTTCATCGACCTCAACCCGGCCGACTTCGGCGGCCGCATCGAGGTCGACACGGGCTGTGTGGTCGCCTTCGAGGAGGGCATCCAGTACGGCGTCCAGCGCATCGGAGGCCTCAACCGGCAGGGGCTGATGAACGCGGTCTTCGGCGGCGAGGGCCTGTCGCTCGCCACGCTGGAGGGCAACGGACGGGTGATCCTTCAGTCCCTCACCATCGAGAGCCTCGCCAACGCCCTGAGAAAGGCCCAGGGCGGCGACAAGCAGGGTCCGACGGGCGGGCTCTTCTCGACCAACGCCGGGTGATGCGGTCGCGGGATCGTTCGGAGACATCCCGGGTGGCTCCGGGGCGGGACCGGCGGGACCGGCAGGACCGGCGCGACCTGTGGGACGCATGCCGGGTGGGTCCGTCGCGGGACCGATGAGTTGCGGGCGCCGGTGGGGTCTGCCCTGATGACAACAGACCCCACCGCAAGGAAGCAGGCACCGTCATGGGCAAGCTCACGCTCACCGCTTTCGTCACGCTCGACGGAGTCCACCAGGCGCCGGGCGGTCCCGAGGAGGACCCGAGCGGCGGTTTCGAACAGGGCGGCTGGAGCGTCCCGTACGGAGACGAGGACTTCGGACGCTTCATGACCGACGTCTTCTCTAACGTGGACGCCTTTCTGCTGGGCAGGCGCACATACGAGATCTTCGCGGGCTACTGGCCGAAGATCACCGACCCGGCCGACCCGATCGCCTCCAAGCTGAACGCCCTGCCCAAGTACGTCCCCTCCTCGACGCTCACGCAGCCCGCCTGGGAGGGCACCACCGTGATCACCGGCGATCTCGGCAGAGAGGTCGCCGCCCTCAAGGAGCGCACCGAGGGCGAGCTCCAGGTCCACGGCAGCGCCGCGCTCGCCCAGTCCCTGTTCGCGCTCGACCTGGTCGACACCCTGCACCTGCTGACCTTCCCCGTCGTGCTCGGCGCCGGACGCCGCCTCTTCGCCGAGGGCGCCGCCCCCACCGCCGTCCGGCACGCCGGCGGCACCACCACTGGCGCGGGCGTCGCCATCCACACGTACGAGCGTGAAGGCCGCCCAACGTACGGCAGTTACTAGCCGGATGCGCGCCGCCCGCCGTGCGGCTCCTAGCTCCTGTGAGTCGCCTCGGCGGGCAGCGCGCCCTGGGGGCGAACGGCTCGGGGTGACGGGCCTGGTGAGCGGTGTTCCGGTGGCTTCGGGGACCGCGTGAGGGCGCCGCGCGACAGGTTAACTCCCGGAAAATTCATCGGACTTGGCGGGAGAAATCAGTTTCCTTGACATTGACATGTCATGGTCTACGCGCGTCATTCTAGGTCCATGAGATTCCCCCCACGTACCACTCGTATCGGTGCCCTTGTGGCCCTCATGTCCGCCCTGCTCGTCGGCGGCACCGCCGTGGTTCCGGCCAACGCGGCGGCGACCGCCGTCGGCGGCATCTGTTACAGCGCGCTGCCGTCCCAGGCGTACGACACGCTGGACCTGATCGAGTCGGGAGGCCCCTTCCCGTACTCGCAGGACGGGGCGGTCTTCCAGAACCGGGAGGGTGTCCTGCCTTCCCAGTCCACCGGGTACTACCACGAATACACGGTCAAGACGCCCGGCTCCTCGACGCGTGGCGCCCGTCGCATCGTGACCGGCAAGAAGACCCTGGAGGACTACTACACCTCGGACCACTACGTCACGTTCAGGCTGATCAACTTCGGCTGCTGATCCGCCGGCGATCACCAGGGTCGGTCGTGATCCGTTGTGGTCCCTGGCGACCCGTAGTGATCCGCCGTGATCCGCCGTGATCGGCCGGTGGGCGGGGCCGCCGGAAGTCCGGTCCGTGTTCAGCCGGGCTTCCGGCTCTCGGCCGCCGCGAACAAGGCGAACGCCAGTACGAGGAGTGCGGCGCTCGCGTAGATCTCGTAACCGTCGAGGAAGCCGAGCCGCTGCACGAGCCCCCACCCGTGCAGTCGGCCGGTGATCTCCTGGACCAGACCGAGGACGCCCTGAACCAGGGCGACAAAACCGAGCACCTCCAGCAGCTGCTTCATGGGACGACCCTCGCCCCGCGGACCCCCCACGTACATCGGCCGCGGGGCGAGGCATGTCCGACCGAAGTCGCGGGAGGCCGCGCTCCCGGCCGGACCAAAGTCTGAAGCGGGTCGACTTTGGTCGGTGATGGTGCTCGCGGGGAGGTGGCGGAAGGCCCGGCTGCGTAGATTTGTCGACCGTGAGTGGTGACAATCCGGCGCCCGCGCCCCGTGACGTTCCCGCGCCGACCCTCCCCGGTCGGCGCTGGCTGCTGCCCTCGGCCGTGGCCGCGGAACTCGACCCCGACGCCGAGCGTGCGCGGCGCTCCGGACGGCCGCGGCGCACCCTGCGCGACTGGGTCGTCGACTTCGGCCTCTTCCTGCTGGCCGTCGTCATCGGACTCGCGGCCGCGAACACCCTGACCGACGACCCGAACACCCCGCACGGCCTCGCCGTCGCCGACCAGTGGATCGGCGCGCTCGCCTGCGCGGCGGTCTGGCTGCGGCGGCGGTGGCCGCTGGGGCTCGCCGTCGCCATGATCCCCGTCGGGCTGGTCTCGAACACGGCGGGCGGTGCGGGCCTGGTCGCCCTCTTCACCCTCGCCGTGCACCGGCCCTTCCGCTACGTGGCCTGCGTCGCCGGCGTCCAGCTCGCGCTGCTCCCGGCGTTCTTCTGGCTGCGGCCCGACCCGGACCTGCCGTACCCCGCCGCCATCGCCGTCACCGCGCTGCTCACCTCGGCGCTGGTCGGCTGGGGCATGTTCGTACGGTCCAAGCGCCAGCTCATGCTGAGTCTGCGGGACCGCGCGCGGCGGGCCGAGACCGAGGCGGCGCTGCGGGCCGAGCAGGCGCAGCAGCTCGCCCGCGAGGCGATCGCGCGCGAGATGCACGACGTGCTCGCGCACCGGCTCACGCTGCTGAGCGTGCACGCGGGGGCGTTGGAGTTCCGGCCCGACGCGCCCCGGGAAGAGGTCGCCCGGGCCGCGGGGGTCATCCGGGAGAGCGCGCACGAGGCCCTGCAGGATCTGCGCGAGATCATCGGGGTGCTGCGGGCCGGGGACTCCGACGACGCGGGGCGGCCGCAGCCGACGCTCGCGGCGCTCGACGGGCTGGTCGCCGAGTCGCGCTCCGCCGGGACGAAGGTCGTCCTCGACAACCTTGTCGCCGACCCGGCCGCCGTGCCCGCGTCCGTCGGCCGCACCGCGTACCGCATCGCCCAGGAGGGGTTGACCAACGCCCGCAAGCACGCGCCCGGCGCGGAGGTCACGGTGACGGTGCGCGGGGCCGCCGGAGACGGCCTGACCGTGACCGTCGCCAATCCCGCGCCGCCGGGTGAGGTGCCGAACGTTCCGGGATCCGGGCAGGGGCTGATCGGGCTGACGGAGCGGGCGACGCTGGCGGGAGGGCGGCTTGAGCACGGGGCGGTGGGGGGTGGGGGGTTTCGGGTTCGGGCTTGGTTGCCGTGGGGTGCGTGAGGGTTCGCTCGCGCTGGCGTCAGGGTGGGGGCCGGTGGGGGGCCGGCGTCCGGGTGCGTTGTGGGTCGGGGCCGTGCCGGTACATCCGCCCGTCGCCGTTGGATCAGACGTGGGTTTCCGAGGGAGCCGCTGC
>NZ_JBEXNW010000036.1:0-92603 GCF_040611295.1 Streptomyces sp. NPDC002935 | reverse complement strand
GTGGGCGTGGCCCTGGCTGCCGTAGCCGATGACCGCGACCTTGCGGCCCTGGATGATGGACAGGTCGGCGTCGTCGTCGTAGAACAGCTCGGCCACTGGGGTTCTCCTTGTTTTCCGGTATTTCCGGTGTTGCGTCCCACCGTACGGCGGGCGGGGGGAGGGAAGTTCTCTGGTCTCGGTATACGGGCGGACGGTGTGCGCCGTCCGCCCGTGCACCGGCGTTTTCCTGACTTAGGCCGACCGGTCCAGTGCGCGCAGCGACCGGTCCGTGATCGAACGCGCCCCGCGTCCGATCGCGATCGTGCCGGACTGGACGAGCTCCTTGATGCCGAACGGTTCCAGCATCTTGAGCATGGCCTCGAGCTTGTCGGCGCCGCCGGTGGCCTCGATGGTGACGGCCTCCGGGGAGACGTCGACGGTCTTGGCGCGGAACAGCTGGACGATCTCGACGATCTGGGAGCGCGTCTCGTTGTCGGCGCGCACCTTCACCAGAACGAGTTCCCGCTGAACGGCGGAACCGGGCTCCAGCTCGACGATCTTCAGGACGTTGACGAGCTTGTTGAGCTGCTTGGTGACCTGTTCGAGGGGCAGTTCCTCGATCACGTTCACCACGATGGTGATGCGCGAGATCTCGGGGTGCTCGGTGACACCGACGGCGAGCGAGTCGATGTTGAAGCCGCGCCGGGAGAACAGGGCGGTGATCCGGGCGAGGACACCGGGCTTGTTCTCGACGAGGACGGAGAGGGTGTGCTTGCTCATGGGTCTGACTCGGCTCTCTCTCAGTCGTCTTCGTTGTCGCCGAAGTCGGGGCGGACGTCCCGGGCGAACATGACCTCGTCGTTGGACGTGCCGGCGGCGACCATCGGCCACACCATCGCGTCCTCGTGGACGATGAAGTCGACCACGACCGGACGGTCGTTGACCGAGTTCGCCTCCTCGATCACCTTGTCGAGGTCGTCCGGGGACTCGCAGCGGATGGCGTAGCAGCCCATGGCCTCCGACAGCTTGACGAAGTCGGGGACGCGGGTTCCGGCGCTCGGCTGCTTGCCGTCCGCGTCCGGGCCGCTGTGCAGCACGGTGTTGGAGTAGCGCTGGTTGTAGAAGAGGGTCTGCCACTGGCGGACCATCCCGAGGGCGCCGTTGTTGATGATGGCGACCTTGATCGGGATGTTGTTCAGGGCGCAGGTGGTGAGTTCCTGATTGGTCATCTGGAAACAGCCGTCGCCGTCGACCGCCCAGACCGTGCGGTCCGGCTGTCCCGCCTTGGCGCCCATCGCGGCCGGGACCGCGTAGCCCATCGTTCCCGCGCCGCCGGAGTTCAGCCAGGTCGCGGGCTGCTCGTACTGGATGTAGTGCGCGGCCCACATCTGGTGCTGGCCGACGCCCGCCGCGAAGATCGTGCCCTCGGGGGCGAGCTGTCCGATGCGCTCGATGACCTGCTGGGGCGAGAGCGAGCCGTTGTCGGGCTGCTCGTAGCCGAGCGGGTAGGTGTCGCGCCAGCGGTTGAGGTCGTTCCACCAGGCGGTGTAGTCGCCGGTGTTCCCCTCGCTGTGCTCCTTCTGCACCGCCTGGACCAGGTCGGCGATGACCTCGCGGGCGTCTCCGACGATCGGCACGTCGGCGGCGCGGTTCTTGCCGATCTCCGCCGGGTCGATGTCCGCGTGGACGATCTTGGCGAAGGGGGCGAAGCTGTCCAGCTTGCCGGTGACGCGGTCGTCGAAGCGGGCTCCGAGGGCGACGATCAGGTCGGCCTTCTGCAGCGCGGTGACGGCGGTGACCGAACCGTGCATGCCCGGCATTCCCACGTGCAGCGTGTGGCTGTCGGGGAATGCGCCGAGCGCCATCAGGGTGGTGGTGACGGGCGCTCCGGTGAGTTCTGCGAGGACCTTCAGCTCGGCGGTGGCGTTCGCCTTGAGGACGCCGCCGCCGACGTACAGCACGGGCCGCTTGGCCTGGGTGAGCAGCTTGGCGGCCTCGCGGATCTGCTTGGCGTGCGGCTTGGTCACCGGGCGGTAGCCGGGCAGGTCCTGGGTGGGCGGCCACTGGAAGGTGGTCCGCGCCTGGAGTGCGTCCTTGGCGATGTCGACGAGGACCGGGCCGGGACGGCCGGTGGAGGCGATGTGGAAGGCCTCCGCGATCGTCCGCGGGATGTCCTCGGCCTTGGTCACCAGGAAGTTGTGCTTGGTGATCGGCATGGTGATGCCGACGATGTCCGCCTCCTGGAAGGCGTCCGTACCGATCGCCTTGGACGCGACCTGCCCGGTGATCGCCACGAGCGGCACCGAGTCCATGTGCGCGTCGGCGATCGGCGTGACCAGGTTGGTCGCGCCGGGGCCGGAGGTCGCCATGCAGACGCCGACCTTGCCGGTGGCCTGCGCGTAGCCGGTGGCCGCGTGGCCGGCGCCCTGCTCATGGCGCACGAGCACGTGCCGCACCCGGCGGGAGTCCATCAGAGGGTCGTAGGCCGGAAGGATCGCACCGCCGGGGATGCCGAATACGGTCTCGGCCCCGACCTCCTCGAGCGAGCGGATGAGGGACTGCGCACCCGTGACGTGCTCGGGGGCGGACTGCTGTCCTCCGGAACGGGGCCGCGGCTGCGGATGGTGGGCCCCGGTGGCCTGCTCGGTCATCGGCATTCTCTTCTCGATGCTGAGGGTTTTTGCGTCTTTTGTGCGATGTACGACTGGTGCCTGTGCAACAAAAAACCCCTCGTGCCGTGAGGCAAGCGAGGGGAGCGCGCCGGGTGCGGTCGCTGGGTGTTCCGGACCTTTCCGGTGACCACCTAGCTTCAGCCGACGCGCTTTCCAAGTACGAGAATTCGGGTGCGCATGGCATTGACCCTCCCCCCGGCACGCACCGACTGTCAAGTGGGTGGGACGGGAGTCTCATTATGTGAGCGGAGGGCTGTTCCACCCCCCAGAACAACGGGCACACCACTCGTATACACCCCCGCGCCGCCGCCACCGGCGAACACGGGCTCGGCAGGTCCGTTCGGCACCGGATAGTGGCCGGAAGAGAGCGCTCTGCGCAGCCGGTACTCGTCCAGCAGCCCGGAGAACGCCATGCCCTGCCCATGGGTGCAGCCCATCGCGCGCAGAGCGACGACCTGCTCCGGGAGATCCACCCCGTCGGCCACGGACTGCAGCCCCAGGTCGGTGGCGATCCGCAGCAGCCCGCTGGTGATCTTGTGCAGCCGGGCGGACTCGACGACTCCCTCGACCAGACTCCTGTCGAGGCGCAGTACGTCGACGGGGAGCCGCCGGAGCGCCGTGATCGTCGCGTAGCCGCTGCCGAAGCCGTCCAGGGCGATCCGCACGCCCAGACGCCTGAGCGCGCCCAGCCGGCGCTCCAGCTCGTCCAGGGAGACCCGTGGATCGGTGTCGGACAACTCGATGATCAGACCGCCCGAGGCGAGCCCGTGCCGGGTGAGCAGGGACTCGACGGAGCCCAGCGGCATCGAGCGGTCCAGCAGACGCCGGGCGGTCATCCGGACCGCGACCGGCACCGCGACGCCCGCGGCGGTGCGCTCGGCGGCCTGCTCGACGGCCTCGTCGAGCATCCAGCGGCCCAGTTCGGCGGTCCTTTCGCTGTCGTCGGCGACGCGCAGGAACTCGGCGGGCGTGAAGAGCACTCCCTGGGAGGAACGCCAGCGCGCCTGTGCGGTGACCGAGGTGATCCGGCCGCTCTCGAGCGACACCACGGGCTGGTGCAGCAGGGCGAACTGGCCGTCCTGGAGCGCGGAGCGCAGCCGGGTCGCCAGCTCCGCCTTGCGGACCACGTCCTGCTGCATCTGGGGCGCGTACAGCTCGACGCGGCCCTTTCCGGCCGCCTTGGCGCGGTACATGGCCAGGTCGGCGTTGCGCAGCAGCTCACCCGCGCCCAGGCCGGGCTCGGCGAAGCCGACGCCGATGGACGCGGCGACCCGGACATCGTTGCCGTCGATGCAGTAGGGCTGGGAGAGCCTGATCCGCAGACGGTCGGCGAGCTCCATTATCTGCTGCTCACGGGCGGTGCGGTCGCGGCCGCCGTCGCCGACGATGAGGGCCGCGAACTCGTCCCCGCCCAGTCGGGCGGCGGTGTCGCCGTACCGCACCGAGTCCTGGAGTCTGCGGGCGGCCTGGACGAGCAGCTCGTCGCCGGCCTGGTGCCCGATCGTGTCGTTGACGGCCTTGAAGCCGTCGAGGTCGATGAAGAGGACGGCGGTGCCCCGGTCGGAGGAGCGCCGCCCGGACAGTGCCTGCTGGACGCGCCGGGTGAACAGCGCGCGGTTGGGCAGGTCGGTGAGCGGGTCGTGCTCGGCGTTGTGCTGCAACTGCGCCTGGAGCCGGACGCGTTCGGTCACGTCACGGCTGTTGAAGATGAGGCCGCCGTGGTGCCGGTTGACGGTGGACTCCACGTTGAGCCAGCCGCCGTCGCCGGACCGGAAACGGCACTCGATCCGGGTGGTGGGCTCCTCGACGTGGCTGGCCGCCAGGAACCGCCGCACCTCGTGGACCACGCAGCCGAGGTCCTCGGGGTGGATGAGCGAGGCGAGCTCGGAGCCGACGAGTTCCTCGGCGTCGCGGCCGTAGACCCCGGCGGCGGCCGGGCTGACGTATCTCAGGATGCCGTTCGGTGCGGCGATCATGATGACGTCGCTCGATCCCTGCACCAGGGAGCGGAAGTGGTTCTCCTTCTGGGCCAGTTCCTGGGTGAGGGTGATGTTGTCGAGCAGCATGATGCCCTGGCGCACCACGAGGGCGAGCACGACGAGGCCGGCGGTGATGAGCACCACGCGGTCCACATTGCGCCCGTTCAGAATGTTGTAGAGGATCCCCAGCGTGCAGACGGCGGCGGCCAGATAGGGCGTCAGCGCGGCCAGCGATCCGGTGATGGGACGCGTCGCCGGGTACCGGCTGCCCTGCCCCGGGCCCTGGGCGTTCACGTGGCCGCCCTGCTGCCGCTCGTACGGATGCTCCTGTTGCCCGTACTGCCCTGGCTGCCCCGGGCGTTCGTGGAACCCGGGGTCCTGATCGTCCCCCGGTGATCCGTGCGTCGCCCGGCTCCCCTGGGATCCGTGCGGCGCGTGGCTCCCCGGGGGCCCGTGCTGTCCTTCGTGGCGCTGTCCCGGGATGTGCTCGTGCACCACGCGCGCGTGCCCGTCCGGGCCGTACTCGTCGGTGTCCGGGTGCCCGTGCCGGGTGACGACCCAGGGGGCGTACGCGAGGAGCAGCGAGCCGGCGAACCAGCCCGCGTCGAGGAGCTGACCCGAGTGGTAGTTGTTGTGCAGGAGGGGCGAGGTGAACAAGGCGTCGCACATCACGGTCAGGGCGAGCGCACCGATCGCGGTGTTCACCGCCGACCTGTTCACCGACGAGCGCCGGAAGTGCAGCGCGAGCACCATGCTGACCAGCGCGATGTCCAGCAGCGGATAGGCGAGCGACAGCGCGGTGTGCGCGACGCTCGGCCCGTCGAGCTTCGCGGCCTGGGCGAGCGCCAGACTCCAGGACAGGGTGAGCAGCGACCCGCCGATCAGCCAGGCGTCCAGCGCGAGGCACACCCAACCCGCCTTGGTCACGGGCCTCTTGGCGAGCACCAGCAGTCCCACGATGGCGGGCGGCGCGAAGCAGAGGAAGAAGAGATCGGCGTAACTCGGGGTCGGGACGGGGCGGCCGAGGACGACCTCGTACCACCCCCAGACGAGGTTCCCGAGCGAGGCCATCGCCGAGGAGAGCGCGAACAGCAGCCACGCGGGTCGAAAGCGGCTGCGGCGGCTACGGGCGTAGAGGAAACAGGAGACCGCCGCGGTGCCCGCCGCGACACTCAGCCCGAAGTCGCCCATGACCAGCGCCAGACTCGCGGAACCCCAGCCGAGCGCGGAGCCGACGGCGTACCCCGCGCACACCAGGGCCAGCACGAGTTGCGAGAACAGGCCCGTCCCGCCGTCGAAGACCGTCCGACGGGTCAGCAACACCCCTGGGGTGCTCACCGGGCCCACCCTGTCCGTACCCCGGGGTCCCGCTGGTCCCGGTGCGTATGCCTCCGGCGGCCTCCGTGCCTGCGGTGGTGATGGCCGCCGTGACCCCGTCTGTGCGTGGCCGCGCGCCAGGGTCGTCGGCGGCGGCCCCGCCGCGTCGGATCGTTGGTCCATAGGCCGTGCATCGCCCGTCGCCCCCCTCGCAGTCTCCATGTCCGTCCCCGGCGCCGAACGGTGCGCGGCGCAGCCCCTGTCGGGACGATACACCAGTCTCGTCACTCAGGGACATAGTTCCTCTACGCTCCGTGACGATCAGGGACTATGCCGGTACTGCCCGCATTCGGGGAACTGCGGAGGGTGCCCGAAGCGGACGGACAGCGAACGGGACGTTGCTCAGGTGCCGGTGGTAAGGACCACGTTCCGCAGCGGCTCCTGGTTCACGAAAAGGGTCAGCTGGTCCACCAGCAGCCGCTTGGCGCGCGGCCAGAACGCCGAGGTGGGCCCGCCGACATGGGGACTGATGAGCACACCGGGCGCATGCCACAACGGGTGCCCCTGGGGCAGCGGTTCGGGGTCGGTGACGTCGAGGGCCGCGGTGATGCGTCCGCTCTGCAGCTCTGCGAGCAGGGCCTTGGTGTCGACGACGGGGCCGCGGGCCACGTTCACCAGGAGCGCGCCGTCCTTCATCCGGGACAGGAAGTCGGCGTTCCCCAGGCCACGGGTGGTGTTCGTGAGGGGCGTGGACAGCACGACGATGTCGAATTCGGGGAGCAGGGAGGACAGTTCCGTGAGGGGGCGCACGGGACCGCGCTCCGTTGCGCGAGCAGAGCGCGCGACGCGCGCAACCCGCGCGAGCTCGAACGGCGCGAGCCTGTCCTCGATGGCGGACCCGATCGACCCGTACCCCACGATGAGGACGGACTTGTCGGCGAGCGAGGCACGGAAGCCCGAGCGCCACTCCTCCTTGTCCTGGCCGCGCACGAAGTCGGGGATGCCGCGCAGCGAGGCGAGGATCAGGGCGAGGGCGAGCTCTGCCGTGCTCGCCTCGTGGACCCCGCGTGCGTTGCACAACTCCACGCCGGGGTGCAGGGACTTGAGGCTCGGCAGGACGTGGTCGACGCCGGCGGAGAGTGTCTGCACGGCCCGGACCGATGTCATTTCGGACATCGGCCGCTGTGCGACGCCGGGCGGCTTCATGTAGGGCACGACGTAGAACGCGCAGTCGGCCGGATCCGCGGGAAACTCCTGGTCGCCGTCCCAGAAGCGGTAGTCGAGGCCTTCGGGGAGTCCGTCGATCTCGTCGGCGTGAAAGGGAAGCCAGACATCGGAAGTCATGGTCACGAGGTTATGCCAGGCGCCCATGCGCGCAGAGGTTAGGTTGGGGGGCCAGAAGAAGGAGGATCACGGCCAGGTGGAGCGCAGAACGATCGGGGCCGCGGCGCTCGAGGTGGGGGCGGTCGGACTCGGATGCATGCCGATGAGCTGGGCTTACACCGGGTCGCGGCAGCGCGGCGAGGAGTCTCTGCGCGCTGTGCACGCGGCGCTCGACCGGGGCTCGACGCTGCTCGACACCGCCGACATGTACGGCCCCTTCACCAATGAGCTGCTCGTCGGCCGGGTGCTCAAGGAGCGGCGCCCCGAGGCCTTCGTGTCGACCAAGGTCGGTCTGCTGGTGGGCGACCAGCACATGGTGGCCAACGGCCGCCCCGGCTATGTGAGGCGGGCGTGCGACGCGTCGCTGCGCCGGCTCCAGACGGACGTGATCGATCTCTATCAGCTGCACCGCGCGGACCCGGAGATACCGGTCGAGGAGACCTGGGGCGCGATGGCCGAACTCGTCTCGGCCGGAAAGGTGCGCTCGCTCGGGCTGTGCGCGGTGGGCGCCCGGTCCGCCCGCCGCTCTGGGGCGCGGCTGCATGACGGAACGATCCGGCAGCTGGAACGGGTCCAGCAGGTCTTCCCGGTGAGCGCCGTGCAGGCCGAGCTGTCGGTGTGGTCGTCGGAGGCGCTGGACGCGCTGCTGCCGTGGTGTGCGGCGCGCGGCGTCGGGTTCCTCGCCGCAATGCCGCTCGGCAACGGCTTCCTGACCGGCACGCTGACCCCCGGCGAGGGCTTCGAGCCCGACGACGTGCGGGCCCGCCATCCCCGCTTCACCGCCGAGATGATGGCCGCGAACCAGCCCATCGTCGTCGGTCTGCGCCGCATCGCCCGGCGCCACGGGGAAGGCGGCCGTCCCGTCACGCCCGCGCAGGTGGCGCTGGCGTGGGTCCTGGCGCAGGGTCGGCACGTGGTCCCGGTGCCGGGGGCCAAGCGGGAGCGCTGGGTCAGCGAGAACGCGGGGGCCGCCGGGCTGCGGCTGACGGCGGAGGATCTCGCGGAGGTGGCGGGGCTGCCGGGGGCGCTGGGATCCTGGGACTGAGCCACGCCTGTGGATCTCGGTGCGGATTGCCCGTCCGTGATCGGGAACCCGTGGAACGCGAGCGGTGTATGAACTGTAGGACCGCCGCGTCGAAGGGACACTGATGGTGCAAGTTCGAGCAGTGACAGCCGTGTTGGCCACGGCCGCGTTTCTGGTGACGACAGGCTGTTCCTCCGGCGGCCAAGAAGGCTCGGACGGCTCAGGAGCGCTCCCGGGCATCGGGAGTACGGCGCCGCAGTCGCCCTCCTCCCAGAGCGCCGCCCCCGAGAAGACACCGCCCGCGAAGGGTTCGGTGACGGTCCTGCGCACCGTCACCGAGGGTCTCGACACTCCCTGGGGCCTCGCACCGCTGCCCGAGGGCGGTCTGCTGGTGTCCTCACGGGACAAGGGGACGATCACCCGGATCGACGAGAAGACCGGTAAGAAGACCCTGCTGGGCGACGTCCCCGGGGTGGCCCCGGCCGGCGAGGGCGGCCTCCTGGGCATCGCGCTCTCCCCCGACTATGCGTCCGACCACATGATCTACGCCTACCTGACCACGGCCTCCGACAACCGCATCGTGCGCATGCTCTACGACGAGCGGAAGCCGTCCGACGAGCAACTGGGCGCACCGGACACGATCTTCAAGGGCATCCCCAAGGGAATGATCCACAACGGCGGCCGGATCGCGTTCGGTCCGGACAAGATGCTGTACGCGGGCGCGGGCGAGACGGGTGACCGGGGCCAGGCCCAGGACAAGAAGGCGCTCGGCGGCAAGATCCTGCGGATGACGCCGGACGGGGAGCCCGCGCCGGGCAATCCGCTCCCCGACTCGGTCGTGTACTCGTACGGGCATCGCAATGTCCAGGGACTCGCCTGGGACGACAAGCAGCGGCTGTGGGCCTCCGAGTTCGGCCAGGACACCTGGGACGAGCTGAACCAGATCAAGCCGGGCGACAACTACGGCTGGCCGGTGGTGGAAGGCATCAGCCACGATGCCAAGTTCCACAATCCGGTCGCCCAGTGGCCCACCGACGACGCCTCCCCGAGCGGGATCGCCTACGCCGACGGTTCCATATGGATGGCGGGCCTCAAGGGTGAGCGCCTGTGGCGTATCCCGTTGAACGGCACCAAGACGTCCGCTGCACCCGAGGCCTTCCTGAAGGGCAAGTACGGCCGCCTCCGCACGGTCGTCTCCGCGGGCGGCGACAGACTCTGGCTGACCACGAGCGAGACCGACGGCCGCGGCAGCCCCGTGAAGGGCGACGACCGCCTCCTGGAGGTGGAGGTGAAGTAGGCCTGCCCGACTACGAGGCCTGCCTGGGCTCCGGCTCCGGCTCCGGCTCCGGCTCCGGCTCCGGCTCCGGCTGACGGTCGGGGTCCGGCTGGTGTTCCTGCTGCGGTACCCGTACGACCACCTTGCCCGAGGCGAGGTCTATCGGGCCGCGGCCCGGGTCACCGTCGTTAACGTCCACGCGGCTCAGTTCCAGCCGCTTGCGTTCGTCGTTGGTGTGCTTGCGGCCTGGTGCGAAAAGCTCCTCGAACATGTTGAACACGGCGCCTCCCTCGGCCCGGGTCCCTCGCAGCGTAGACCTCAGCCCGCCGCCCGGGCGGTGGGGGTCTCCGGCGGGAAGAGCCGCAGCCTGTGGGCCAGTGCCGCCGCCTCTCCCCGTCCTGAGACGTCCAGCTTGGCCAGAATGTTCGAGACGTGGACGCTGGCCGTCTTCGGGGAGATGAAGAGTTCCTCGGCGATCTGGCGGTTGCTGCGGCCGGCGGCGACGAGGCGCAGGACGTCGCGCTCGCGGCTGGTGAGGCCCAGTGCGACCGCCGGGTCGGCGGGAGCGGGCCCGGGCCTTTCGGGGCTGTGTCCCAGCGTGAGGCGGGCGCGCTGGGCGAGCAGGGCGACGGCATCGGCGAGCGGGCGCGCGCCGAGGTGGTCGGCGGCGGCTCGGGCCAGCCGGAGGAGTTCCGTGGCGCGGGCGCGCTCGTCGTCGTTCGGGCCCGTGAGCAGCAGGGCCTCGGCGAGGCGGACGCGGGCCCGGGCGAGGTCGTAGGGGCGCTCCAGGGGTTCGAGGGCCCTGACCACGTCGAACCACTGGTCCGGGATGCTCACTCCCTGGGCCCGCTGGAGTTCGGCGCGGACCCATTCGGCGTGGGCGAGCCAGACGGGTGCTCCCGTGGCCAGGGTCCTCGCGGCCGTGTGGATGCGTTCCACGGTCGGGGCGCGGCCGGGTTCGGCGGCGGGCAGCCCTCGGGCATCGGCCTCCGCGGTGGCGGCGGCCAGGAGCAGCGGCCAGGCGTAGCGCTGGGTGCCGGGTGGGAAGCCGGCGTCGATGGCCTGTTCCAGGGTGGCGCGGGCGTCGAGGAGGCGGCCCTCGCCGGCGGCGATGCCGATGGTGGTGCACAGCAGCGGCAGGGAGTGCTGGGGCATCGGGTCGTGGGTGCCGAAATAGCCGCGGGCGGCGGCCAGTTGGCGCCCCGCCTCGATCAGGTCGCCGCGGGCGAGGGCGACGGGCGCGAGGCGGGCAGCTCCGACGCCGGAGGCCTTGCCGCTGAGTCCGATGCCCAGGGCGTTGCGCGCGGCTTCGACGGCGTCGTCCCACTGGCCGAGCGCGAACAGTGATTCGGAGAGGTTGCCCCACACCCAGGCCTGAGTGTCCAACAGACCGTTCCTGCAGGCGAGTTCGACGCCCTCGCGCAGGATCGTGACGGCCTCGCGGGAGCGGCCGACCGACTCCAGATGGGAGGGCAGGTTGATGTGCAGGCGGCCCACGACGTATGCGGCGCCCTGCCGGTTCGCCCGCTCCCTGACCCGGTACATCTCCGCGAGCCCGGCCTCGACGTCCCCCGCGTCGACCATCAGGCCGCCGAGGGTGAGCCGGGCGTTCAGCTCCGTGTCCCGGGCGCCCACCATGTGCGCGTACTCCACGGCGCGCTCGGCGGCGGAGAGGGCGCCGTGGCCCGGTTCGTGCAGCATGCACCAGGCGGCGACCATGGACAGGACCTCGGCGTGCACCTCGGAGGGCGGCAGACCGCGTACCAGGTCCTGGGCGGTGGCGAGTTCCTTCCAGCCGTCGCCGCGGACCTGTGCCTGGACGAGCCGGGAGCGCTGGATCCAGAACCAGGCGGCGCGCAGCGGGTCTCCCTCGTCCTCCAGGAGGTGCAGCGCCCGCTTGGTCGTCTTCAGGGCGCGTTCGCGCTCCCCGCAGAGCCGGCCGGCGACGGCGGCCTCGGCCATCAGGTCGAGGTAGCGCAGGGGTGCGGTCGCGGGGTCGCAGCCGCTGGGGGTTCCCGCACGCTCTTCAGGCAGTGGGGGTGGATAAGCCTCCACGTAGTCGATGGGGCGCAGTTCGGCCCGTACGGCGTCGGGGGCGACCTCCCACAGCTCCATCGCCCGTTCCAGGAGCCGCAGTTGCTCGGAGTGGGCGTGCCGGCGGCGGGCTTCGACGGAGGCGTCGAGGACGGCGGGCAGGGCCTTGGCGGCGTCGTGGGCGTGGTACCAGTAGCTGGCCAGGCGGGTGACGCGCTCGTCGGCCGGTACGAGTGCCGGGTCGGCCTCCAGGGCCTCCGCGTAGCGGCGGTTGAAGCGGGAGCGCTCGCCGGGCAGCAGGTCGTCGCTGACGGCCTCGCGGACCAGGGAGTGGCGGAAGCGGTAGCCGTCGCCGCCGGGCGAGGCGTGCAGGATGTTGGCGCCGACGCAGGAGCGCAGGGCCTCGATGAGGTCGTCCTCGGCGAGCTGTGCCACGGCGGCGAGCAGCGGGTACTCCACGGTGCAGCCACCCTCGGCGACGATCCGGGCGACCCGCTGGGCGCTCTCCGGCAGTCCTTCGACGCGGACGAGGAGCAGGTCGCGCAGGGAGTCCGTGAGCCTCGTACGACAGCCTTCGTGGGCGGCCACGGCGAGTTCCTCGACGAAGAACGCGTTGCCGTCGGAGCGGGCGAAGATCTCGTCGACCTGGGCGGGGTCGGGTTCGCGGGCGAGGATTCCGGCGATCTGCCGGCCGACCTCGGCCCGGCTGAGGCGGCCCAGTTCGATGCGGCGGACCGTGCGGAGGCGGTCGAGCTCGGCGAGCAGGGGGCGCAGCGGGTGGCGGCGGTGGATGTCGTCGGCCCGGTAGGTGGCGATCACGACGAGGCGGCCGCTGCGCAGCGTGCGGAAGAGGTAGGCGAGCAGATGGCGGGTGGAGGCGTCGGCCCAGTGCAGGTCTTCGAGGACGACGACGACCGTGCGGTCCGCTGCGACGCGCTCCAGAAGGCGGGCGGTGAGTTCGAAGAGGCGGGCCATGCCCTCCTCCTCGTACTGCCGTCCCCGGGTCGTCTCCGCGAGTTCGGGGAGCAGGCGGGCGAGGTCCTCCTCCTGTCCGGCGGCCGCGGCGGCGAGCTCGTCGGGCAGGGTGCGGCGCAGGGCGCGCAGGGCGGTGGAGAAGGGTGCGAAGGGGAGGCCGTCGGCGCCGATCTCGACGCAGCCGCCGAAGGCGACGACGGCGCCTTCACGGGCGGCGGCGGTGGCGAACTCCTCCAGGAGCCGGGTCTTGCCGACGCCGGCCTCGCCGCCGAGCAGCAACGCCTGTGGCTCTCCCCCGGTGCTGAACGCCTGGGAGGTCCCACCGGCGGCACGGGCGAGCGCGGCGTTCAACACCCCGAGTTCGTCGGCGCGTCCGACGAACACCGGGCTGACGGACCTGGTCTCCACGGGCCCGAGCATGGCACAGGGGTCCGACGGAGCGGCACCGGTTATCGGGAGGGCGATCAGTGCCCCGCCCGTCGGTCGGCCGACGTCCGGCAGGAGGCGGCCGACCCCCGTGCGGCCGCCTTCCGGCACAGCCTGTGGACGGCCGGGTGCCACCCGGTCGTCCACAGGTGCCCCCGTGCTCATGCGGTGCGGGCGAACCGGTGCCGGCGGGGACGGTGGCTATGGGCCTGCCCCTCCGTGTCGTTGCTCGCGGCTCGGCGGGCGTCCGCGCGGCGGGCGGCTCGGCGGCCGTGGAGGGCCTCCTTGGCGAGCCGGTAGTTCTGGGCCTCGCGGATGAGTTCCGCGGAGCGGATCTGCCGGAGCTCGTACTCGAACATCTCGTACCCCTGGTGAAGAGTCGGTTTCGGTCTCGCTTGTTCGCGATGCCTCAACCTTCGTCTCCAAGGGGGGTGCGCCACATCGGGAGAGTTCCGCATCTTGCGCACGCGAAGGGGCCTTAGGACGGCGGTCAGTGACTTACGCCGGCCCTAAGGCCCCTCAGAGTCGTCGGGTTTCAGCTGGTGGAGGGCAGTCCGAGGAGGATGTCGGAGTACTTGGCGACGGCGAGCACCAGGCCGATGACGCCGAGCGAGACGCCCGCCCAGGCGACCGACTTGATCCACGCGGCCTGCGGCTTGCCGGGGGCGCCGAACGCGGGCCGGACCAGGACGACGACGCCGACGATCAGCGCGGCCAGCGCGAAGAGGCCGCCGATCAGCGCGGTGGTCGCCCAGGCGTCGCCGTAGACCTCCTTGACCTGCTGGGCGACGCTCGCGCTCGACGAGGTCTGGAGCTGGCCGACCAGGGTCTCGCGCGCGGCGGCCACGGTGGCGACCCAGCTGCCGGTCAGCGACACCACGCCGAGTCCGGCGGACACCACGGCGGCGGCACCCTGGCCGATGCCGGTGGCCTGGTCGGCCTCGGCGGCGTCGTCGCCGTCCCCGAGGGCCTCGTCGCCGTCCTGCTCCTCGGCGTCGGCCGGATCCGTGGCGTAGGCCTCGGTCTCGGTCCCGTTGTCGGCGGACGGATCGGTCTTGGTGACGTCCACGGTTTCCTCGTCGCGCTTCGCCTCGGCGCCGGTTTCGGCCCCGGCTTCGTCAATTGTCTTGGTTCCCATGACCCGCACCGTACGGACGCTGTCTGAGAAGTTCCTTAATGGTCCTTGTGAGCGGCACGCGCGCGTGTCGCCCGCCACTCGGGCGCGAGTACGGACCACACCTCGAGGTCGTGCCGGACCCCGCGATAGGGGTGCTTCTCCCGGAACACGCCGTCCTGGCTCATGCCGAGCCGCCGTGCCACGTTCAGGCTCGGTACGTTCCCGGCCGCGGCGACCCACTCGACGCGGTGGATTCCGCGCTGCTCGACCGCCCAGTCGATGAGTACCCTCATCGCGCGCGTGACCAGACCGTGCCCGGAGGCGGCGGGTTCCAGCCAGCAGCCGACCTCGCAGTTGCCCTCTTCCGCCTCGAAGTTCAGGAAGAGCACTCCGCCCACGAGCTTCCCGTCCAGCCACAGCCCGTGCAGGGACCCGGTGTCGGCGGCGCGCATGTCGGCGTACCTCTGGAGGTGTGCCCGCGCGGACGGCACGTCCGTGGACTGGGACCCGAAGGGGATGAACTGCCCGATGAACTCTCGCCCCCGGTCCAGGTGCGCGAGGAACTCCTCGGCGTGCCACGGCTCCAGGGGCCGCAGTTCCGCTCCGTCGTCACCCAGGGATATCGCGTACATCGCTCTACCGCTCCTTCGCCAGTACGTCCGCCACCTGGGCGTCCGCCGCCTCGGCGCGGTCCAGTACCTCCGCCACCTCGGCGTCCGTCGCCTCGGCCAGCCTCTCATGCGCGGCACGGCACTCGGGCGGTTCGATGCTGATGCGCGGCAGCCGCCGGTCGAGCCAGCCGGGCAGCCACCAGTTGGCGCCGCCGAGCAGGTGCATGAGGGCGGGGACGAGGAGCGTGCGCAGGATGAAGGCGTCGAGGGCGACGGCGGCGGCGAGGGCGATGCCGAACATCGCGATGACGCGGTCGCCGCTGAGCACGAAGGCGAGGAAGACCGAGATCATGATGACGGCGGCGGAGTTGATCACCCGGCTGGTCTCGGCGAGGCCGACCCGGACGGCGCGCCGGTTGTCACCGGTCTCCAGCCACTCCTCGTACATCCGGCTGACCAGGAAGACCTGGTAGTCCATGGAGAGCCCGAAGAGCACCGACACCATGATCACCGGCAGGAAGGGCTCGATCGGGCCCGCACGGCCGAGGCCGAGCAGTTCGCTCCCCCAGCCCCACTGGAAGATCACGACGACGACCCCGAAGGCGGCGGCGACGGCGGCGATGTTCATCACCGCGGCCTTGAGGGGGATGCCGATCGAACGGAACGCGAGCAGCAGCAGGACACAGCCGAGGCTGATCACGACGCCGACGAAGAGCGGAAGCTTGCCGACGATGACGTCCGCGAAGTCGTCGTAGCTGGCCGTCACTCCGCCGACCTGCACGTCGAGGGCGGTGCCCGACTCGGCGCGCGGCAGGACCTCGGTGCGCAGCCGGTCGACGAGGTCGCTGGTCTTCTGGGACTGCGGCGCGGAGGTCGGGACGACGGTGAGGAAGGCGGTGTCACCGGCGGTGTTGTACGTCGCCGGGGTCGCCGAGGCGACGCCCTCGGTGGCCCGGAGGGTGGCGTCCAGGTTGTCCAGGGCGAGCCTGTCCTCGGCGCCGCCGACCTTGGTGACGAGGGTCAGGGGCCCGTTCACGCCGGGGCCGAAGCCTTCCCCGATGAGGTCGTACGCCTGTCGGGTGGTCGTCGCCTTGGGGTCGTTGCCCTGGTCGGACGTGCCCAGGTGGAGCGAGAACGTGGGCAGGGCGAGCAGCGCCATCACGACGACGGCCACGCCACCGAGCAGCTTGGGGTGGCGTTCCACGAAGGCGGACCAGCGGGCGGCGAATCCGGTGGCCATTTCCGGCTCGGGCCCGTGCTCCTCCAGCCGCCGACGTTCGCGGCGGCTCAGTGCGCGTGGGCCGATGAAGGAGAGCAGCGCGGGCAGCAGGGTCACGGAGGCCGCGACGGTGAGGACGACGGTCAGGGAGGCGGCGATCGCGACGCCGTTGAGGAAGCCGAGCCGCAGGATGAGCATGCCGAGCAGGGCGATACAGACGGTGGCGCCGGCGAAGACGACCGCGCGTCCGGTGGTGGCGACGGCGTTCTGTGCCGCCTCGGCCACCGGCAGCCCGCGTTTGAGGCCGCGCCGGTGTCTGGTCACGATGAACAGCGCGTAGTCGATGCCGACGCCGAGGCCGACGAGCATGCCGAGCATGGGGGCGAAGTCGGCGACGGTCATGGCGTGCCCGAGGAGCACGATGCCGAAGTACGCCGTGCCCACGCCGATCAGGGCGGTGGCGATGGGCAGCATGGAGGCGGCGAGCGAGCCGAAGGCGAGGAAGAGGACCACGGCGGCGACGGCCACGCCGACGATCTCGGCGACATGCCCGCCGGACGATTTGGTGAGGGCGATGGCGGTGCCGCCCAGATCCACGTCGAGCCCCTTGGCCTCGGCGGCCTTCGCGGTGTCGACGACGGCCTGGACCTCGCCCTTGTCGAGGTCCTCGGCCCGGTCGGCGAAGGTGACGGTCGCGTACGCCGTCCGGCCGTCCGAGCTGATCCGGCCCGATCCCTGGTGCGCGTACGGGCTGTCGACGGAGGCCACTCCGGGGAGCTTCTCGATCTTGTCCAGGGCCCGGGTCATCGACTGTTCGACGTCGGCGGAGCGCACCGTTCCGGAGCCGACGTGCCAGACGACGGTGTCGCTGTCGCCGCCGAGGCCGGGGAAGCCGTCCTGCAGGAGCTGGGTGGCGTGGCCCGATTCGGTGCCGGGGGCCTCGTAGTCGTTGGAGTACGCGGAGCCCGTCACGGCAGCGGCGGCGGTCACACCGCCGAAGGCCAGAAGCCAGAGCAGAACGGCGACGAGGCGATGCTGGACACACCAACGTGCGAGGGCTGCCACGGACGAGCTCCCTGGGGGATTTGTGGATCTTTATCGGGAACTGCCCGCAAAGAACGCATGACTAATGCGTCATCACTCTTACAGCCGCAAATGATCCTTTGTCGCATTCGTGGGCTTCCTCACAGGACTGCGACTCACCTCACACGACATTCCTGTGAGCTCTGTCGCCCCGCCCGTCGTCGCTCAGTCGAACTGGTCACCCACAGCCATGACCATCACACCGGCGATCATCAGCCACAGCGCCCGCCGGGTGCGGCCCCGGGACCCCAGTACCGACGCGACAGCGCACACGGCGGCCCCCGAGGCGTAGGACACGGGTATGAGGGCGGTCGCGGAGCCCGTGGAGCGCAGTGCCGACGCCGCGAGTCCGGCGACGGTCAGCAGGGCCCCCGTCCCGACCGCCGTCCAACGGGCCCGACGCACCTCCAGGTCGTGGTCCTGGTCCTGGTCCTGGTCCTCGCCTTGGTCCTGGCCCGTGCCCCGGTCCTGCCCCCTGCCCGTGTCCCGGTCCTGCTCGCGACCCTGGTCCTGGTCCCGCTTCTGGTCCTGGTCCTGGTCCTCGCGGTCGTGCGTCTCGGAGTCAGTGGTTCCACTCATGGCGCGGGAGCGTAGCGGGTGCGCCTGAGAGCGCCGACACAGACCCCAGGGGGTGCATCGTCGCGACGCACCCCCTGGGATGTGGGAAAACCCGGACCTCAGCCTTCGCTGACGCCCAGCTTCTCCAGGATGAGCTCCTTGACGCGAGCCGCGTCGGCCTGGCCGCGGGTGGCCTTCATGATCGCGCCGACGAGTGCGCCGACGGCCTGGACCTTGCCGCCGCGGATCTTGTCGGCGACACCCGGGTTCCCGGCGATGGCCTCGTCGACGGCGGCGGTCAGCGCGCCCTCGTCCGAGACGACCTTCAGGCCGCGCTTGTCGACGACCTCGTCCGGGGTGCCTTCGCCGGCGAGGACGCCTTCGATGACCTGACGGGCGAGCTTGTCGTTCAGATCGCCCGCGGTGACCAGCTCGGCCACCCGGGCGACCTGCGCCGGGGTGATCGGCAGGTCCTCCAGGGCCTTGCCCGACTCGTTGGCGCTGCGCGCCAGCTCGCCCATCCACCACTTGCGGGCGGAGGTGGAGTCGGCACCGGCCTCGATCGTCGCGACGATCGAGTCGATGGCACCGGCGTTGAGCATCGACTGCATGTCGTGGGCGTTCACGCCCCACTCCTCGCGCAGCCGGTTGCGGCGGGCCAGCGGCTGCTCGGGCAGCCCGGCACGCAGCTCCTCGACCCAGTCACGGGACGGGGCGACGGGGACGAGGTCGGGCTCCGGGAAGTACCGGTAGTCCTCGGCCTCCTCCTTCACGCGGCCCGAGGTCGTGGACCCGGTTTCCTCGTGGAAGTGGCGGGTTTCCTGGATGATCGTGCCGCCGGAGTTCAGCACCGCGGCGTGGCGCTGGATCTCGAAGCGGGCGGCACGCTCGACGGAGCGCAGGGAGTTGACGTTCTTCGTCTCGGAGCGCGTGCCGAACTTGTCGCGGCCGTGCGGGCGCAGCGAGAGGTTCACGTCGCAGCGCATCTGGCCCTGCTCCATACGGGCCTCGGAGACACCGAGCGCCTTGATGAGCTCACGCAGCTCGGCGACGTACGCCTTGGCGACCTCGGGAGCACGCTCGCCCGCGCCCTCGATCGGCTTGGTGACGATCTCGATGAGCGGGATGCCCGCCCGGTTGTAGTCGAGCAGCGAGTGGGACGCGCCGTGGATACGGCCGGTGGCGCCGCCGACGTGCAGCGACTTGCCGGTGTCCTCCTCCATGTGGGCGCGCTCGATCTGCACGCGGAAGACCTCGCCGTCCTCCAGCTGGACGTCCAGATAGCCGTTGAAGGCGATCGGCTCGTCGTACTGGGAGGTCTGGAAGTTCTTCGGCATGTCCGGATAGAAGTAGTTCTTCCGGGCGAAGCGGCACCACTCGGCGATCTCGCAGTGCAGCGCGAGGCCGATCTTGATGGCGGACTCGACACCGGTCGCGTTGACGACCGGGAGGGCGCCGGGCATGCCGAGGCAGGTCGGGCAGGTCTGCGAGTTGGGCTCGGCGCCCAGCTCGGTCGAACAGCCGCAGAACATCTTCGTCTTGGTGCCGAGTTCGACATGGACTTCGAGGCCCATGACGGGGTCGTAGGAAGCGAGTGCGTCCTCGTACGACACCAGGTCGATCGTGGTGGTCACGGTGAAAACTTCCCTCTCAGCCCAGCAGGACGTCGTCGTCGCCCAGGCGCTTGAGCTCCCGGTAGAGGATGGCGAGGCCGGTGACGATGGCGGCGGCGGACACGGCCGCGTCGATGAGGCGCAGCGTGTCGTGTTCTTGGCGGGCCTTCTTGACCTGCTTCGCGACACCGAACGCACCGAACGCCGTGCCGGCGATGGACAGATACGTGCCGGACTTGGACTTCTTGAAACCCTTGGCCTTGGACATTGCCTTGCTCACAGCGACGGAGCCTCCTCAAGCAGCGGGTGCCCCCACTTTTCCACGAAGGCGGCCTCGACGGCGGCGCCCACCTTGTAAAGGCGGTCGTCCTTCAGCGCCGGGGCGATGATCTGCAGACCGACCGGGAGGTTGTCCTCCGGCGCGAGACCGCAGGGCAGCGACATGGCGGAGTTGCCGGCCAGGTTGGTCGGGATCGTGCACAGGTCCGCGAGGTACATCGCCATCGGGTCGTCGGCGCGCTCGCCGATCGGGAAGGCGGTGGTGGGCGTGGTCGGGGAGACGATCACGTCGACCTGCTCGAACGCCTTCTCGAAGTCGCGCGTGATGAGCGTACGGACCTTCTGGGCGCTGCCGTAGTACGCGTCGTAGTAGCCGGAGCTGAGCGCGTACGTGCCGAGCATGATGCGGCGCTTGACCTCGGGGCCGAAGCCGGCCTCACGGGTGAGGGCGGTGACCTCCTCGGCGGAGTGCGTGCCGTCATCACCCGTACGGAGGCCGTAGCGCAGGCCGTCGAAGCGGGCGAGGTTGCTCGAACACTCGGACGGCGCGATCAGGTAGTACGCGGAGAGCGCCAGGTCGAAGGACGGGCAGTCCAGTTCGACGATCTCGGCGCCGAGCTCCTTGAGCATCGCGACGGCCTCGTCGAAGCGCTGCACCACACCGGCCTGGTAGCCCTCGCCGCGGAACTGCTTGACGACACCGACGCGCATGCCCGTCACGCTGCCGTTGCGGGCGGCCTCGACGACCGGCGGGACCGGGGCGTCGATGGAGGTCGAGTCGAGCGGGTCGTGCCCGGCGATGACCTCGTGGAGCAGGGCCGCGTCCAGGACCGTACGAGCGCAGGGGCCGCCCTGGTCGAGGGAACTGGAGAACGCCACCATGCCGTAGCGGGAGACGGCGCCGTAGGTCGGCTTGACGCCGACGGTGCCGGTGACGGCGGCCGGCTGGCGGATGGAGCCGCCGGTGTCGGTGCCGATCGCGAGGGGCGCCTGGTAGGAGGCGAGGGCCGCGGAGGAGCCGCCGCCCGAGCCGCCGGGGATCCGGGTGAGGTCCCAGGGGTTGCCGGTGGGGCCGTACGCGCTGTTCTCGGTGGAGGACCCCATGGCGAACTCGTCCATGTTGGTCTTGCCGAGGATGACGACGTCGGCGGCCTTCAGCCTCTTGGTGAGGGTCGCGTCGTACGGCGGGATCCAGCCTTCGAGGATCTTCGAACCGACGGTGGTCGGGATCCCCTCGGTGGTGAAGATGTCCTTGAGCGCGAGCGGCACACCGGCGAGCGGGCCGAGCTTCTCGCCGGCCGCGCGCTTGGCGTCCACGGCACGCGCCTGGGCGAGGGCGCCCTCGCGGTCGACGTGCAGGAAGGCGTGCACCTTCTCGTCGACGGCCTCGATCCGGGCGAGGTGGGCCTCGGTGACCTCGACGGCGGTCAGTTCGCCCGCCGCGATCTTCTCGGCGATCTCGGCCGCGGTGAGCTTGATGATGTTGACGTTGGTGTCCGTCATGGTGATTAGTCCTCCCCCAGGATCTGCGGCACCTTGAAACGCTGCTGCTCCTGGGCCGGGGCGCCGGAGAGCGCCTGCTCGGGGGTGAGCGACGGACGGACCTCGTCCACGCGCATGACGTTCGTCAGCGGCAGCGGATGAGAGGTCGGCGGTACGTCTTGGTCGGCGACCTCGCTGACGCGGGCGACCGCGCCGATGATGTCGTCGAGCTGGCCTGCGAAGTGGTCGAGCTCTTCGCCCTTCAGCTCCAGACGCGCCAGCCGTGCGAGGTGGGCGACCTCCTCGCGCGTGATGCCAGGCATGCAGCGATCCTCTGGGGTGAGTGTGTGTGGTTTGGCCCAATCCTATGGGGCCGAGCGCCGTGCCCGCGCCCGGGTTTGCTCCCGGCACGCTCCGAACCACCGCCCGGGCGAGGGTTCGCGCCCTGAAGGGGCACAGCGAACCGCGCGACCGGCCAAGGACGGCTCGCGGACACGGAAGACCGCGAACGGCCGGAGATCGCCGACGGGCCAGGACCACGGGCGGGTGCCGACGGCGGGCCGGGACGGCGGGAGAGCTCGGTTTGTCGGGTGACGGCAACGGGGCGACGGGCACAGCCCGCGGGCGAGCCGGGACGGACCGCGTGCGGGCGCCGACGGCGAGGAAGCCCGACGGGAAAGCCCCACCTGTCGGGTGACCGTCACGGGTGGTGCGGGGGCGGGAGACACCCGGCCGGAGGCCGGTGAGGAGACCCGGGCCGGAGGCCGGTGTGGGGGCGTCCTGCGGGAACCGTAGGGGCTACTCCGCGGCAGGCAGCGCTGCGCGCGGCCGCTGCCACCCGCGGGAGCCACGGGCCAGCAGCCACGCCGTGGCCTCGTCGGGCGGCATCGCGGCGGCGACCAGCCATCCCTGGACGGCGTCGCAGCCGAGGTCCCGCAGTCGCTCCCAGGTCTCGTCGTCCTCGACGCCCTCCGCCACGACGAGGAGCCCCAGCGAATGCGCGAGGTCGACGGTGCAGCGCACGATCTCGGCGTCCTCGGTGTCCACGGCGAGCCGTGCGACGAACGAACGGTCGATCTTCAGCTCGCTGACGGGGAGCCGGCGCAGATGGACCAGGGAGGAGTAACCGGTGCCGAAGTCGTCCAGCGACATCTTCACGCCGTGCCCGGTGAGAGCGGCCAGGGTGTCGGCGGCGCGCTGCGGATCCTCCAGGAGCACGTGCTCCGTTATCTCCAGTTGGAGCGCTCCCGCGGGGACTCCGTGCCGGGCGAGTCGGGCGGCGACGGATCCGGCGAACCCCGGGGTGTGGACGTCGCGCGGCGACACGTTCACCGCGACCGGGACGAAGAGGCCCTGGGCCCGCCAGCGCGCGACCTGTCCGAGGGCCGTCTCCAGGACGTACTCGGTGAGGTGGGGCATCAGCCCGGACGACTCGGCGATGGCGATGAACTCGTCCGGCGGTACCTTGCCGCGCTCGGGATGCACCCAGCGGACCAGTGCCTCGAGTCCGGCCACCTGTCCGTCGAAGCGGACCTTGGGCTGGTAGTGCAGTTCGACGTCGCCGGTGTCCAGGGCCCGGCGCAGATCGCCCAGCAGACCCAGCCGGTCGGGGGTGTTGGAGTCCCGCTTGGACTCGTACACCTCCACGCCCGTGCGGTCCCGCTTCGCCTGGTACATCGCGACGTCCGCCCGGCGCAGCAGCCCCTCCGCGTCGAGCGCGTGGTCGGGGAAGACGGCGAGCCCGGCGCTGGCCTCCAGGACGAGGGTGAGTCCGTCGAGGTCGAGCGGCGAGCCGAGGGCGGCGACCAGATTGCGGGCGACCCGCGTGGCCGACGTGGTGGAGTCGGCGACCGGCAGTAAGACGGCGAACTCGTCCCCGCCGAGCCGCGCGGCCTCCGCCCCGCGCGGCAGTGCGAGCCGCAGCCGGTCGGCTATCTGGAGGAGCAGTCGGTCGCCGGCGAGATGCCCCAGCGTGTCGTTCACCGAACGGAACCGGTCCAGGTCGATCAGCATCAGCGCGGAGCGGGCGCCGATGCGCTCGGCGTCGTCGAGAGCCGTCCAGGTGCGCTCCAGCAGCCACTGACGGTTGGGCAGTCCGGTGAGCGGGTCGCGCAGTTGCTCCTCGGCCCGTGCGCGGGCGATCCACAGGGTGGAGTCGAGGGCGATCAGCGGGATCGAGAACAGCGGCAGCAGCATCGGCTGGGCCATCGCGACGACACAGATGAGTGGTGCGATGCCGAGCAGCGCCACGGCGACGAGTCCCTGTCGGACCAGGGCCGTACGGGCGACGGTGGGCAGGCCGCCGCCGCGCGGCGCGTGCAGGTACCAGAGCAGGGCGCGGGTGACGGCGAGATAGGCGCCCGCGACGAGCACCACCTGGGGGGCGGCGTAGAAGGTCCAGCTCTCGGGCTCCCAGGGCGCCTCGACGCTCGGGAACCGTCCGAACGACGCGAGGACCAGGGCTCCGGCGCCGATGCCGAGGATGTCGACCGCGCCGTGCAGCACGCCTTGCCGCCATCGGTTGCGGCGGGCCATGCCGACCAGGACGACGACGGTCAGGCTGACCATGCCGGCGGGGACCCAGCCGTAGAGCAGCAGGACGGCGAGGGTGAGCGCCGCGCCGGAGCCGGTGCCGCCCCACCAGCGGGCACGGCCGAGCGCGACCAGGTGGCCGACGATGATGCCGGTCAGCAGCGCCAGCGACCAGCCGACGGCGCCGCACGGGAAGAGGGCGTGGTGGCCGCTGAACGCCCGGTAGAAACCGGCGCCCAGGACGAACGCGGCCGTGACCACGACCGCGGACGGCAGCGCGGGCCAGGACATACGGCGTTCGGGATCGTGGCCGGGCAGGCCGGCACCGCGCTCGGCGGTGAGCCGGCCGACGCCGGGGACGGTGGGAGCGGCGAGCGGTGCGGCGCCGAGTCCGCTGGGGGCGGGGCGCTCCGAACGCTGTCCCGTCCGCAGGCCGGCCAGCCACGCGCCGGTCATCCGGCGCAGGCGCAGCCGTGAGTCGGGGGCGGCGCTCTCGGTCGGTTCCATTCCCGTCCCTCTCACTGCCGGCGGTGCCCACGCCACGCGGTCCGTTGCCGGCGACAACGGCCAACGGTGCCGCGTCCGAAAACCCTTCCCCTGGCTCGTGCGGAGCAGGGGATGCGCCAACCGCAGCCGGGCACGGTAGGCGCACACCTCAACAGTAGGCCGCAGAAGGCTTCCACGGGCAGCGGTCGTCGACGGTCGCCCGAATGCGACCTGGCCACCCGTATGCAACTGATATGCGCCGAACGGGTGGTCTTCAACCGCTATTCCTCGATGGGGAGCGCGACGTCCGCCGCCGCGTCCGGTCCTTGTCCGAGCAGGACGGCGAAGCCCTCCTCGTTCAGGACCGGAACCTTCAGCTGCATCGCCTTGTCGTACTTCGAGCCAGGATTGTCACCCACCACGACGAAGGATGTCTTCTTCGAAACAGAACCGGTCACTTTTGCTCCACGGCTCTGCAGTTCCTCCTTCGCGCCGTCCCGCGTGTGGTGTTCGAGCGTTCCTGTGACCACGACGGTCAGTCCCTCGAGCGGGCGGGGCCCCTCGTCCTCGCCGGAACCCTCGTCCTCCAGCCGGACGCCTGCGGCCTTCCACTTGCGGAGGATCTCCTGGTGCCACTCCTCGGCGAACCACTCCTTGACCGCCGCGGCCACGATCGGGCCGACGCCGTCGGTGTTCTTCAGTTCCTCCTCGGTGGCGGCTTCGATGCGGTCGATCGAGCGAAAGGCACGGGCGAGCGCCTCGGCCGCGACCGGGCCGACATGCCGGATGGACAGTCCGTTGAGGAAGCGCGCCAACGGGCGCTGCTTGGCGGCCTCGATGTTCTCCAGCAGGGAGAGGGTGTTCTTCTTGGGCTCGCCCTTCTGGTTGGCGAAGACCGTGGCGATCTTCTCCTCACCGGTCTTCGGGTCACGCTTGGGCAGACCGCTGTCCTGGTCGAGGACGTATGCCCTGATGGGCAGCAGCTTCTCCCTCGTCAGGCCGAACAGGTCGCCCTCGTCGGCCAGTGGCGGGTCGGCCGGCTCCAGCGGGCGGGTGAGGGCGGCCGCCGCCACGTCGCCGAAGTGCTCGATGTCCAGGCACTCCCGGCCCGCGAGGTAGGAGACGCGCTCTCTCAACTGGGCCGGGCAGGCGCGGGCGTTGGGGCAGCGCAGGTCGATGTCGCCCTCCTTCATGGGCCGCAGCGCCGTCCCGCACTCGGGGCACTCGGCCGGCATCACGAACTCCCGCTCGCTGCCGTCGCGCAGGTCGACGACCGGGCCGAGGATCTCCGGGATGACGTCACCGGCCTTGCGCAGCACCACCGTGTCCCCGATGAGGACGCCCTTGGCCTTCACCACGTCCTGGTTGTGCAGGGTGGCGAACTCGACCTCGGAGCCCGCCACCGTGACCGGCTCGACCTGGGCGTACGGCGTGACCCGGCCCGTACGGCCCACCCCGACACGGATGTTGACGAGCTTGGTGTTGACCTCCTCGGGCGCGTACTTCCAGGCGATCGCCCAGCGCGGTGCGCGCGCGGTGGAGCCCAGCCTGCCCTGGAGGGGGATCTCGTCGAGCTTGACGACCACCCCGTCGATCTCGTGCTCCACGGAGTGGCGGTTCTCGCCGTAGTACGCGATGAACTCCCGTACGCCGTCGAGGTCGTCGACCACCTTGGCGTACCGCGTGGTCGGCAGCCCCCACATGTGCAGCAGGCCGTACGCCTCGGAGAGACGGCCGAGGCCCTCGAAGCCCTCCAGGGCGCCGATGCCGTGGACGACCATGTGGAGCGGCAGCGTCGCCGTGACCTTGGGATCCTTCTGGCGCAGCGAACCGGCCGCGGAGTTCCGGGGGTTGGCGTACGGCTTCTCCCCCGCCGCCAGGCGACGTGCGTTGAGGCCCTCGAACGCCTCCATCGGGAAGTAGACCTCGCCGCGGATCTCGACGAGCCCGGGGACGTGATCGCCCTTCAGCCGGTGCGGGATCTCCGCGATCGTCATGACGTTGGGCGTGATGTCCTCGCCGGTCCGGCCGGTGCCCCGGGTGGCCGCGCGGGTGAGCCTGCCGTCCTCGTACGTCAGGTTCACGGCGAGGCCGTCGACCTTGAGCTCGCACAGGAAGTGGTAGTCGGACGAACCCACGTCCTTGGCCACTCGGTCGGCCCAGGCGGCGAGCCCCGCGTCGTCGAAGACGTTGTCGAGGGAGAGCATGCGCTCGCGGTGCTCGACCTCGGCACGGTCGGTCTCGTACTCGACGGCGACCTTCTGGGTCGGCGAGTCCGGCGTCCGCAGCTCGGGGTACTCGTCCTCCAGCGCCTCCAGGGAGCGCAGGAGCGTGTCGAACTCCCCGTCGCTGATGACGGGAGCGTCCTTCGCGTAGTACCGGACGCGGTGCTCCTCGATCTGCCCGGCGAGCTGCGCGTGCCTCTCCCGTGCCTCGGCGGGTACCGATGTGGGCTCTGCGTGCTGTTCGCCGGCCACCGTTGTGTCCTCCCGTTACTCAGGGTTGTCCGCGAGGGATCTCGCCGCCCGGACGCAGTGGGCCAACGCCTTGCGCGCGAAGTCGGGGGAAGCCCCCGCGAGTCCGCACGACGGAGTGAGCGTGACCGCCTCCGCGAGAAGACCCGGACGCAGCCCCAGCCTGCGCCACAGCGTCCTGACACCCATGACGCTACCGGCAGGGTCCGACAATGGGACGTCCACGCCGGGGACGACACCGGCGAACAGCCGCGTACCGCCTTCGACCGCTTCCCCGATCGCATCGTCGTCACGCTCGGTGAGGAGCGAGAAGTCGAAGGAGATCGCCGAAACGCCCGCCCGGCGCAACAGGGCGAAAGGGACGTCCGGCGCGCAGGAGTGGACCACGACGGGACCGCCCCCGTGCACCCCGACGACGTCCCGGAGCGTGGCCTCGGCGACCTGTCGGTCCACGGCGCGGTTGGTTCGGTAGCCGCTGGCGGTCGGCACCTGGCCGCGGAGCACGGCGACGAGGGAGGGTTCGTCGAGCTGCAGGACGATCTCGGCCCCGGGGATCCGCCGGCGTACGTCTTCGAGGTGGGTGCGCAGTCCCTCGGCGAGCGAGCCGGCGAGGTCCCGGCAGGCGCCCGGGTCGGAGAGGGCGGACTCGCCGTTCCTCAGCTCCAGTGCGGCGGCGAGGGTCCAGGGACCGACCGCCTGCACCTTCAGCGGGCCCTCGTACCCCTGGGTGAACTCCTCCAGGGCGTCGAGGTCCTCGCCCAGCCACGACCTGGCCCGCTTGGTGTCCCGGCCCGGCCGGTCCCCGAACCGCCAGCCGCTGGGCTCCACGCGCGCGTACAGCTCGACGAGCATCCCCGCGGTCCGGCCGATCATGTCCGCCCCAGGCCCCCGCGCGGGCAGTTCGGCGAGGAACGGGAAGTCGTCGAGGGAACCGATGACGGTCTTCGCGGCCTCCCGCGCGTCACCGCCCGGCATGGACCCGACCCCGGTGGCGGAACCGAACCTGAACTCGCTGTTTTCGCTCACCCCGGAAGCGTACGTAATTCCTGGGGGAGGTCAGCCGCCCGGGCGCACCGTCAGGTCGTTGACCTCGGCGTCCCGCGGCAGGTCGAGCGCCATCACGATCGTCGTCGCCACCGACTCGGGGTCGATCCACTTCGCCGCGTCGTACTCCTTGCCCTCCTGCTGGTGGACCTTGGCCTGCATGGGGCTGGCGGTGCGGCCGGGGTAGACGGAGGTCACCCTGACCCCGGCCGCGTGCTCCTCGTGGCGCAGGGAGTCCGCGAGGGCCTTCAGACCGTGCTTGGAGGCAGCGTAGGCAGACCAGTCGGCGTGGGCGGTCAGGCCCGCGCCGGAGTTCACGAAGACCACGTGTCCCTGGGCGAGGCGGAGCTGGGGCAGGAAGTGGCGGGTCAGCTCGGCGGGGGCGATCAGGTTGACGTTGAGCTGGTGGCGCCAGGTCTTCGGGGTCAGTTCGCCGACCGGGCCGAGGTCGACCACGCCGGCGATGTGCAGCAGGGAGTCGACGCGGCCGGGAAGTGTCTGGTGCGAGAACGCCCACGAGAGCTTGTCGGGGTCCGCCAGGTCGCCGACCAGGGTCTTCGCCCCGGGGAACGCGGCGGCCAGTTCCTTCGCGCGGCCCGCGTCGCGCGCGTGGAGCACGAGCTCGTCCCCGCGCGCGTGCAGACGGCGGGCGACGGCCGCGCCGATGCCGGAACCGGCCCCGGTGATCACATGTGTAGCCATGGACGCCATGCTCGCATCACCGGGTACCGGCCTCGAACCGGGTGCCGGCGCGTCACCGGACACCGGCGCTCGCGGGGCGCCGACGCCTCACAGGGTGCCGACGCTCTCCTCCAGGTAGGCCAGCGCGCCCACCGGCTCCTCGGCGAAGAACACCAGGTCGGTGAGCGGGCGCGGCAGGAAGCCTTCGGCGTCCATCCGGTGGAACTGTTCCTTGAGTCCGTCGTAGAAGCCGGCCGTGTTGAGCAGGACCACCGGCTTCTCGGTCTTCCCGTGCTTCTTCAGCTCCAGGATCTCGGTCGCCTCGTCGAGGGTCCCGGTGCCGCCGACCATGACGACGACCGCGTCGGCCTTCGCCAGGAGCAGTGCCTTGCGCTCGGCCAGGTCCCGGGCGACGACCATCTCGTCGGCGCCCGTGCGGGCCTTGGCGGCCAGGAAGTCCACGGAGACGCCCACCAGTCGCCCGCCCGTCTCCTGCACGCCGTCGGCGACCACCTTCATGAGCCCGACGTCGGAGCCTCCCCACACCAGGGTGTGCCCGCCCTTGCCGAGGAGTTCGGCGAACTCCCGCGCGGGGCGCGTGTAGCGGTCGTCGAGGTCGGCGGCGGAGAGGAAGACGCAGATGTTCATGACTTCACCGTACGCGGGAACGATTCGGGGCTCGCGAGCGCTTTCCCTGGTATGGCTGAAGGACACACGATCACCATCGAGCAAGGCACACAGCGCGTCCGCGTCGTGCACGGCGGCCAGGTCCTGGCGGAGAGCGACCGCCCTCTGGTGCTGCGCGAGACCGGCTGTCCGGTGCGTTACTACCTCCCGCCCGAGGATGTCCGCCTGGACCTGCTGACACCCTCCGACACCCACACGTACTGCCCCTTCAAGGGCACCGCGTCCTACTGGTCGCGTCCCGACGCGGCCGATGTGGTGTGGGCCTATCCCGACCCCAAGCCCGATGTCGCCGAGATCAGGGACCACCTCTGCTTCTACGAGGCCGACGTGTCCTGACTTCCGGGCGGACACGGGCGTGGTGACGCGATGAGTTCCCGGTCGCCCGGCAGTCTCTACAGGTATGGACAAGAAGACCATCTCGCGCGACGGGACCCCCATCGCGTACGAACGCTTCGGTGACGGCCCGACGGTCGTCCTGGTCGGCGGCGCCATGTGCACGGGTGCCACGCTGGCGCCTCTCGCGGAGGCTCTGTCGGACCGTTTCGGCGCCATCACCTACGACCGGCGGGGTCGCGGCGACAGCGGCGACACCGCGCCCTTCTCGGTGGCCCGGGAGGTCGAGGACATCGCGGCCCTGATCGAGGCCTCCGGGGGCGGCAGCGCGGCACTGTACGGCATCTCGTCGGGCGGCGCGCTGGCCCTGGAGGCGACGGCGAGCGGGCTGCCCGTCCGCGAAGTCGCCGTCTACGAGACGCCGTTCGCCGTCGCCGAAAAGGCCGGCAAGGAGCGCGCCGAGTACACCGAGCGGCTGACCGAGCTGCTCGGCCAGGACCGGCGCGGGGACGCGGTGGAATTGTTCCTGACCCTCGTGGGCACGCCCCCGGAGATGATCTCCGGAGTGCGCATGTCCCACGCCTGGCCCGGCATGGAGGCCATCGCGCCGACCCTGGCGTACGACAACGCCGCGATGGGCGACAGCCAGGTGCCCCGCGCGCGGCTGGCGGGCGTCACCGTGCCGGTGCTGTCGATCGCGGGCGACGCGAGCCCCGCGTGGATGCGCGAGGCGGCGCGGACCGTCGCGGCGGCGGCGCCGGACGGCTCGTACCGCACGCTGGAGGGGCAGACCCACATGGTGGATCCGCAGGTGCTCGCACCGGTGCTGGCGGAGTTCTTCGGGACGAACGGCTAGACACCGGACGAAGGGCCGCCCTCGACACGCCCCCCATCCGACCCGGGGCCGTCCTCGACACGCCCACCACCCGACGCAGGGCCGTCCTGGGCGCGGCCCCCATCCGACACCGGGCCGTCCTGGGCGCGGCGACAGGGCCCCGTCCGGGGCAGGTCCTAGACGTCCGCCGTCGCGCGCGTCGTCGCCGCGATCGTCGCCGAACCCACCACGCGCGTGCCTTCGTACAGCACGATCGCCTGGCCCGGGGCCACGCCGCGGACCGGCTCGGTGAAACGGACCTCCAGGGAGCCGTCGACCAGTTCGGCGTTCACCTCGGTCTCGCCGCCGTGGGCGCGGAGCTGGGCGGTGTAGACGCCGGGGCCCGTCGGGGCCGCGCCGCACCAGCGGGGCTTGACGGCGCTCAGGGCGGACACGTCCAGGGAGGCGGCCGGGCCGACCGTCACCGTGTTGTTCACCGGCGAGATGTCGAGGACGTAGCGCGGCTTGCCGTCGGCGGCCGGGGTGCCGATGCGCAGCCCCTTGCGCTGTCCGATCGTGAAGCCGTACGCGCCTTCGTGGGTGCCGAGCCTGGCACCGGACTCGTCGACGATGTCGCCCTCGGACTTGCCGAGCCGGCCCGCGAGGAAGCCCTGGGTGTCGCCGTCGGCGATGAAGCAGATGTCGTGCGAGTCCGGCTTCTTGGCGACGGCCAGGCCCCTGCGCTCGGCCTCGGCGCGGATCTCGTCCTTGGTGGTGACCGTGTCGCCGAGCGGGAACAGCGCGTGGGCGAGCTGGCGGTCGTCGAGGACACCGAGGACGTACGACTGGTCCTTGGCCATGTCGGAGGCGCGGTGCAGCTCGCGGGTGCCGTCCTCCTGGACGATCACCTGTGCGTAGTGACCGGTGCAGACCGCGTCGAAGCCGAGCGCGAGCGCCTTGTCGAGCAGGGCGGCGAACTTGATCTTCTCGTTGCAGCGCAGGCAGGGGTTCGGGGTGCGGCCCGCCTCGTACTCGGCGATGAAGTCCTCGACCACGTCCTCGCGGAACCGCTCGGCGAGGTCCCAGACGTAGAACGGGATGCCGATGACGTCGGCCGCCCGGCGGGCGTCGCGTGAGTCCTCGATGGTGCAACAGCCGCGCGCGCCGGTCCGGAACGATTGCGGGTTCGCCGAGAGGGCGAGGTGCACGCCCGTCACATCGTGCCCGGCCTCGGCGGCGCGGGCGGCGGCTACGGCGGAGTCGACTCCGCCCGACATGGCGGCGAGGACGCGGAGGGGGCGCTGCGAGGTGTCAGTCATAACCCCTCCAGAGTACGGGGCCGCGGGAACCGGAGCCCGCGAGTATCCGTTGAAGATCGCATGGGGGAGAAAAAGGCGAAGCCACGGGGCCGCGGAGCCGGGGCGGGAGCCAAGGACGCGGACCAGCCGGTCGGGCGCCGGGTGCTGCTCATCGGTGGTGCGGTGGCCGCCGTGAGCGCGGCCGGGATCGCCCGGGAGAAGCTGTCGCACCTGTGGTGGCGGCTGCCGGGTGTGGAGAAGTCGCGGGTCGCGGGGGCGGTGGACTTCCGCGGCGCGCAGTGGGTGGCGGCCTCGGCGGCGAACTGGCGGCGGGCCGACCGTCCCGACGACTACTCGATAGACCGGGTGGTCATCCATGTCACCCAGGGCAGCTTCGCGAGCGCGGTGAGGGTGTTCCAGGACCCGGGACACAAAGCGGCCGCGCACTACATCGTCCGCAAGGACGGTCATGTCACCCAGATGATCCGCGAGCTGGACGTGGCGTTCCACGCGGGCAACCGCGAGTACAACGAGCGCAGTGTCGGCATCGAGCACGAGGGCTTCGTCGATCGGGCCTCGTCGTTCACGGACACGATGTACGAGGCCTCGGCACGGCTGACGGCCGGGATATGCGGCCGGTACGACATCCCCGTGGACCGGGATCACATCATCGGGCACGTGGAGGTACCGGGCACCGACCACACGGATCCCGGACGCCACTGGGACTGGGACCGGTACATACGGCTCGTACGACGGGCGCGCACAACCGACGCGTAGCTGCGGGAGAGCGCTTGCGCAGTGCGGTCACAGGCGCCGACGCCGAGGGCCCAGAGCGCCGAATCGTGATGCTGTGAGATACGTCCGGGACGCGCGTGTCCGTTGCGTCCCGTACCGCCACCGTGACCAGTGGGACGCCAACTCCCCTTCTCCACAGGGAAGTTGATCCTGAATTAAAGTCACCGCTTTTCACAGCGCGGAAGGCGTTCTCCTAAATCAGCCTCACTCGGTGCACAGCCCTTGGGTCGAGAGTCCACGGCCATGACGCACTCCACGCAGCCCGCTTCCGGCGCGGGCAAGGACAAGGGCCGGTCCAGGACCAAGGGCATGCACCGCCGCAGGTTCCTCGGCGGGATGGCGGGGGCGGGCCTCGCGGCGGTGACCGCGGGCGGCACCGCCATCGCTCTGCTGACGAACGCGACACAGAACAAGGCGCACGCGGCGGGCACCACGCTGACCATCCCCGATCTCCTGGAGGGAACCACCTCGGACGGCACCACGACGTACACCCTGGAGGCGAAGACGGGCACCAGCGAGGTGCTCAGCGGCGTGACCAGCACGACCGCGGGCTACAACCAGTCGTTCCTCGGCCCCACCATGAGGTGGACCTCCGGAGACACCGTCCTGCTGAACATCACCAACAGCCTCACCGAGGACACCACCGTCCACTTCCACGGCGCGCATGTTCCGCCGAGCATGGACGGCGGCCCGCAGAACGCCTTCGCCTCGGGGAAGACCTGGTCCCCCACCTTCACGGTCAAGGACGAGGCCAAGACGCTCTGGTACCACCCGCACGCCCTGGGCACCACGGCCGAGCAGGCCACCCACGGACTGGCGGGCATGATCATCGTCGAGGACGACTCCGAGGCGTCCGCGGCCCTGCCCAGCACCTATGGCACCGACGACATCCCGATCATCCTGCAGTGTCTGGCCACCGACAGCGCCGGAGAGGTCAAGTACGACCTGACCGGCTACCTCAGCAACGGCCTGAGCTTCCCTCTTCTGTGCAACGGCACGAACGTCGACGACACCACGCTCTCCTTCACCGCCACCAAGAAGCGCACCCGCTTCCGGCTGCTCAACGCCTCACCGTCGGACATCATCACCGTCCAGCGCGGCGACGGCGGGACTCTCACCCAGATAGCCACCGACCAGGGGTATCTGACCGAGGCCACCGAGGTGGCGTCGATCCGGCTGGTGGCGGGCGCGCGCGCCGAGTTCGTGATGGAGCTCAGCGAGGCGGTCACCCTGGAGGCGGTGGTGACGACGGGCTGGGTGCGCGGCGGCAGCGGCACCTACGAGTTCCTGACCGTCACTCCGGACGCTTCGGACACCCCCGAGGACCTGCCGGCCCTCAACACCATCACCCGGTACGACACCACCGACTTCACCGCCCGGACGATCACGCTCGGACAGAGCGGCACCTCGATGACGATCAACGGCTCCGTGGGAACGAGCATGTCCTCGATGGCGATGATCAGCACCACGTTGGGCGCCGAGGAGGTGTGGACGGTCAAGAACGGCACACAGCTCGAACACTCGTTCCATCTGCATGATGTGCCGTTCCAGCTGATCTCCATCAACGGGGAGGATCCGACGGGCGTCCAGCTGGGCTGGTACGACACGTTCGAGGTGGTCGGCGGCGGCACGATCAAGATCGCCATGAAGTTCACCGACTTCGCGGACGACACCTATATGTACATGCTCCATTGCCATCTGCTCCAGCACGAGGACGAGGGCATGATGGCTTCCCTCATGGTGACGGAGAGCTAGGGCGCCTCCGGCGGATCATGCCGGAGACGCGGGGCCGGGCAGGCCCTGGGGCCTGCCCGGTACGGCGAGCGGGCGCGGCGGTGTCAGGTGAGGCCCGCCCTGCGCGCCCGCTCCACCGCCGGGCCGATCGCCCGTGTCACCGCAGCGACGTCCGCCTCCGTGGAGGTGTGGCCGAGCGAGAAGCGCAGGGTGCCCCGGGCGAGGTCCGGGTCGGTGCCGGTGGCGAGGAGGACATGGCTCGGCTGGGCCACGCCCGCCGTGCACGCGGACCCGGTGGAGCACTCGATGCCCTGGGCGTCGAGCAGGAGGAGCAGCGAGTCGCCCTCGCAGCCCGGGAACGTGAAGTGGGCGTTGGCGGGCAGCCGGCCGCCGGGTGCGGGGTCACCGCCGAGGATCGCGTCGGGCACCGCCTTGAGGACGGCATCGACCAGGTCGTCACGCAGCGCGCCGATCTCCCGGGCGAACGACTCCCGCTGCTCGGCGGCCAGCCGCCCGGCGACCGCGAAGGACGCGACCGCGGGCACGTCGAGCGTGCCGGAGCGGACATGGCGCTCCTGACCGCCGCCGTGCAGCACGGGCACCGGGCTGTACTCGCGGCCGAGAAGCAGTGCGCCGATCCCGTAGGGACCGCCGATCTTGTGGCCGGACACCGTCATCGCGGCGAGGCCCGAGGCACCGAAGTCGACGGGGATCTGGCCGAAGGCCTGAACGGCGTCGGCGTGCAGCGGGATGTCGAACTCGGCCGCGACGTCGGCCAGTTCACGGACCGGCATGACGGTGCCGATCTCGTTGTTGGCCCACATGACCGTGGCGAGGGCGACGTCGTCGGGGTTGCGGGCGATGGCCTCGCGCAGGGCGTCGGGGTGGACACGGCCGTACGCGTCGACAGCCAGGTACTCGACGGTGGCGCCCTCGTGCTCGCCGAGCCAGTGGACGGCGTCGAGGACCGCGTGGTGCTCGACGGGGCTCGCGAGAACGCGGGTACGGGCCGGGTCGGCGTCTCTGCGGGACCAGTACATGCCCTTCACCGCGAGGTTGTCGGCCTCGGTGCCGCCGGAGGTGAGCACCACCTCGCTCGGGCGGGCGCCGAGGGCGTCCGCAAGGGTCTCGCGGGCTTCCTCGACCGTCCGCCGGGCAGCGCGGCCGGCGGAGTGGAGGGAGGAGGCGTTGCCCGTGACGCCCAGTTGGGCGGTCAGAGCCTCTACTGCCTCGGGAAGCATGGGGGTGGTCGCGGCGTGGTCGAGGTAAGCCATGGTGGGCTCGATTCTACGGGCCCGCTCTCCCTCTGCCTCGGCCCCCACCGGCGCGGCCGCCCGCCCCGGCTCGCGCACGGGGTCGCGGCACGCTCCCCGGCACCACGCCCGGGCCTATGAACGGATCGACGAGCGGATCCGCCTCAGAAGCTCCAGGACACCGTGCTGTCGAACTGCATGACCGCGACCAGGACGACCAGGTCGGCGATTCCCAGGCCGAGGCCGAGGAAGGCGCGGCCCCGGCGGGCCGTGCCGCGCCAGAGGGCGACGGAGGCGAGGGCGATGGCGATGGGGCCCAGGAAGACGTTCAGCACCAGCAGGCCGACAAGGCCGAGGATGAAGGCGGCCACGGCCATGCCGTCCGCGTCCCCGACGGCGGTCCGGCGCGGGGCGCGGGCGGCCTCGGTGGTGCGAGCGGTGCGGGCGGCTTCGTCGGCACGAACGGTGCCAGGGGTGCGGGTGGTGTGAGTGGTGCCCATAGTGCGAGTCGTGCCGGTGGTGCTCGTGGTGAGTTCCATGACGTGAGTCAGCTCCCAACGGTCAGTCGGTGAAGGTGTGGGACCAACGGCCGGTCGGCAAAGGTGCGGGACCACCGGTCAGTTGGCGGAGGGGTGACGCCTGCGGGCGGTGCGCTCGCGCAGCGCGAACACGACCAGCCAGACGCCGATGACGGCCGCGGCGACGAGGGTGACGGGCAGCGGCGCGTGGGCCACCGACCCCATGACGACGCCGAGCAGCAGGAGTGCGGCGACGAGGAACAGCATGAGATGCCTCTCGAAGAAGTCTCGAAGTCCGGTCCCGGACGGTCCGGTGCCTCGACGGTGAGGTACGGATGTTTCCGGGACTTGACGACTCAGTGAACGGTTGTAGTAACACTTGTTCACTGACTTTTGAGTCTAGCGCGCTCACGGCTTTAAAAATCCAGAGAACAGTTGTTAACTGCATGGCATGAGTCACACTCTCGGCATCCGCCAGGCGCAGAAGCAGAAAACCCGACAGGCCCTGCTGGACGCGGCGTTGGGGCTTCTGGAGGATCAGAGCCTGAGCAGCCTGGGTCTGCGCGAGGTCACCCGCGCCGTCGGAGTCGCCCCGACCGCCTTCTACCGGCACTTCCGCTCGACGGCGGATCTCGGCGTGGCCCTGGTCGAGGAGGCGCTCGGCAGCCTGCACCCGATGATCGAGGACACGGTGTCCGCTGCCGGCGACAGCGACGAGCGCATCGCCCGCGCCGTGGAACTGATCGTCCACCACGTCGGCACGCACCCGGCGCACGTCCGCTTCATCGCGCGCGAGCGGCACGGCGGGGTCCAGCCGGTGCGGGACGCGATCCGCGAGCAACTGGCGCGGTTCGCCGAGGAGGTGAAGGACGCGCTGGCCGAGCATCCCGAGTCGCGGGGGTGGAGCGACGACGATCTGCTGATGCTCGCGGGCCTGTATGTCGACCACATGCTGATGGCGGCCTCGGCGTTCCTGGAGGCGCTGGACGGCTCCGAGGCGGAGCGCGAGCGGGTGGCCCGGATGGCGAGCCGTCAGATGCGGCTGATCAGCATCGGCCGCCGCCACTGGCTCGGCTGACCACGCCGGGCGGCGGAGCCAGGGCGGCGGCACAGGGCGGGCGCACCGCCCTGGACCGTCGTACGTCGTACGTTGCCTTCGTACGTCGTACGTCGTACGTCGTGCGAAGGCACGCTCTTCTCGATACGTCAGCCCTGCGCGGCCGACTGCCCCTGCCCCTGCCCCTGTCCCATCTGGCCGCCGCCGGGGCCACCACAGCCGCCCTGGCCGCCGCCCATGCCGCCGCCGGGAGCACCGCTCGGCATGCCCGAGGGGTTGCCGGAGGGGGCCTTCCCGGTGGGCATGCCCGAGGGGGCGCCGGACCGCGAGGGCATGCCCGAGGGGGCGCCGCTGGGGCGTCCGGAGGCGCCGCTCGGCATCCCGGACGGGCGCGTGCAGTTCTGCCCGTCGGAGGTCTTGCTGTTCGAGGACGACGCGTCACCGGAGCCGCAGGCCGCCAGCAGGGGCGAGAGCGCGAGGAGGGCGACGACGGGGACGAGTCGTGCACGACGGTTCATGGGGTAACTCCCAGTCAAGTCACGTGGACCGGTTGAGAAAAGCCGGACGAGCGGGGGGCCAGCGCACCAGATCCACGTAGGGCCGCGCTGTGCCGAAGCTGTGCCTTCCTGTGCGCCGCCGGTCGGAGCCGGGCTCAACCCCCCTCGTACACCGCGCTGATGGCGGCCGCCGTCGCGGCCAGCTCCTCCCGTACCTCGGCCGGCGCGAGGACCTCCACCGCGTCCCCGAAGGCCAGCAGCGTGCGGGCCTCACGGACCGAGCCGTGGGAAAGGCGCGCGGTCACCCACTCGCTCGCGCCGTCGTCCTCGGGCAGCTCCGCGAGGGTGGCCGCGTTGAGGCGGACGAACATGTCGAGGCGGGAACGCCGTACCCGAACCGTGACATCGAGAGCCCCTGGCCGCTCCTCGACCTGGCGGCGCAACACCTCCCAGACGTCGGCGAGTTCGACACCGGGGCGGCGCCGCACCGGGTCCGGCAGGAGCGTGGCCGCGTGGACCCGGTCGGCCCGGAACAGCCGCGGATCACCGCGCCGGTCGGCGACCAGGTACCAGACACCGGCCTTGGAGACGAGCCCGTACGGGTCGACCGTGTACGTACGCGTTTCGGTGTCCCCGCCGTGCCGGTAGCGCAGCCGCACCCGGCGGTCGGTGAAGACCGCGTCCTGCAGCACGTCCAGGTCGACGGCGCGCTGGGGCCCGCCCTTCCACCGTGTGGCATCGACGAGGACGCGTCGGCTGGTGACCTCGGCGGCCGGCCGGAAGGGCGCGGGGAGCGCTGCCATCACCTTGCGCAGCGCGGAACCGAGCGCCGCGTCGAGGCCGAGCGCGGCGTGCGCGCCCTGGGCGGCCAGGATGAACAGCGCACGGGACTCGTCCGCCGTCAGTCCCGTGACGTCCGTACGGAATCCGGCGAGCAGCTCGATGCCGCCGTGCCGCCCGCGTTCGGCGTAGACCGGGACGCCTGAGGCGGACAGTGCCTCGATGTCCCGGTAGATGGTGCGCACCGACACCTCCAGGCGGTCGGCGAGTTCGTGCGCCGGGACGCGGCCACGGGTCTGGAGCAGCAGCAGGATCGAGAGCAGACGGTCGGACTTCACAGGGTCAGGATCGCGCCCGCCGAAGGCCGCCGCAAATGTTGACGGAGTCTGTCAGGTTATGCGGCGAGGGTGAGGGCACACCGAGACACGGAAGAGGTAGTCATGAACGCCATGGACCCCCGCCCCCTGTACGCCCGAGCCGCCGAGCAGATCGCGTCGCTGATCGGAACCGTTCGGCCGGAGCAACTGGACGGTGCCACTCCGTGCACCGATTTCGACGTACGCGTGTTGCTGTCGCACATGGTCGGCGGCACCCGGCGGATCGCCGTGATCGGGGCGGGCGGCGACGGGCTCGCGGTGCGGCCGTTCGCGGAAGGCGTGCCGGACGACGGCTGGAGCGCCGCGTACGACGAGGCCGGGGCGCGGGCCCGCGCGGGGTGGGCGGACGACGCCCGGCTGGACGCGCTGGTGCGGGTGCCCTGGGGTGAGGCTCCTGGGCGCATCGCCCTCGCCGGGTATGTCATGGAGGCCGTCACGCACAGCTGGGACCTCTCCGAGGCTCTGGGGCGACCGCTCGAACTCGACCCGGAACTGGCCGAGTTCGCGCTCGCGATCGCCGGCCGCGTGCTGCCGGACGAGGGGCGCGAGGACCCCGAGCTGCCCTTCGGTTCGGTGGTGCCTGCCCCCGAAGGGGCCGACGCCTACGAGCGGCTGGCGGCCTGGATGGGCCGTCGGCCGCTGGTGACCGTCTGACGGGCCGGCACGCCACCACCGAGGGCCTGCCGGATCACCGGCGGGGCCGGGTGCCGCCGGAGGCCGGACGCCGGAAGCGGTGACCGGTCGCCGGAGCCGCACCCGCACCCGCACCCGCACCCGCACGAACCCGCCGGACGCGGGCGTCGGATCGGCGGAGCCGCGCCGCCGCGAACCACCCGGCTCGGGTCGCCGGTCAGCAGGGCCGCGCCCGCGCGGACCGCAGCGCCCGGACGGCGGGCCGAGGGAGCCGCGCCGTCACGAACCACCGGGCCCGGACGGCGGGCCGGTGGAGCCGCACCCGCACGAATCACCCGGCCCGTGGTGACGGGTCAGCGGAGGCGGGCTCGGGCGAGTTGCCGGGACTGTGCGACCAGTCGGTCGGCGGTGTCCCAAACCTCCGCGTCCTCCTCCAGGAAGCCCCCGGCGAGGTTGCGGGTGGTGATCGACACGCGCAGCGGGCCGGGCGCCGGGCGGGCGCGCACGTGCACGGTCAGCTCGACGGTCGGCACCCAGCCGGACAGGCCGATCTCGAAGGCCGTCGGCGGCAGCGCGTCGACCGCGAGGAGCAGCGAGAGCGGGTCCGCGTCACGGCCGTCGGCGAGTCCGAACCAGGACCGCATCTCGCCCTTCCCGGAGGGCGCGCCGAGCGCCCAGCCGAGGGTCGCGGGGTCGAGCTTGAGGAACAGCCGGTCGGTGATCGCCGAGCTGCCGGGGATCGGGGCCGGCGCGTCCTGCGGACCGAAGCACTGATCCATGGGCGGGATCGCGGGCGGCACCGCGGTCGTCCGGACGTCGTCGGGCAGGGTGTCGAGGTCGCCGTAGGAGGCGAGCACGCGGATCCGCTCGATCTCGCGGCCCTCGTCGTCGAACTGGAACAGGGACGCCTGTCCGGTCGACACCGTCCGGCCGGTGCGTACGACGTCCGTGCGGACGACCGCGGGGCCCGGCTGGGACGCGGTCAGATAGTGCGCGGAGATCGTGAACGGGTCGGAGTGCGGGAGGGCGTGGGCGAGCGCGCGGCCGAGGACGGCCAGCAGGTAGCCGCCGTTGACGGCGTTGATGATCGTCCACCCGGCGGAGAGGTCGACGTCGTAGACGCCGTCCTCGCGCGGAGTGACGGTCGTGTCCCGGTCGAACTCGCTGTCGCCGATCGTGGCCCGTACGGCCTGTACCGAAGCTGCTTCTGGCATACGTGAACGGTACAACAGGAAATTACTAAGCGGTAGCTTTCATCATTTCCGGCACATGAACACCCCGCCACCCCACCTAACGGGTGAGGATTCGGCAATTTCTTGTCAAGTGTCCGCAATCACCCGTGACCAATCGGTCCGGCTTCTCCTCTGAATGGACATGAGCCTCACCGGGACGCCGTTCCTCCTGACCGCGATCGCGCTGTGCGCCGTCGCCCTCGTGCTGCCCCTGGTCCTGTGGTCCCGCGTGCGCGGACCGGCGCCCGTGCGGGGCGCGGCCCGGCTCCTGATGCTGCTGTTCGCCCAGGGCACGGCGATCAGCCTGGTGTTCATCCTCGTGAACAACGCCAACAGCCTGTACGACGACTGGGCCGACCTCCTGGGCACCGGCGACCACGTCCAGCAGGCCGTCGACCTCGGCTCGGACGGCACCGGAGGGATCGCGCTGGAGCGCCTGCCCAAGGTGCGGCAGACCTTCCGGCAGGCCGACGGGCCGCGTATGCGGCGGGCCGGCGGGGTGCGCGTCACCGAGCTCAGGGGGCGGGTGTCGGGGGTGAACGCGGAGGTCTACGTCTGGCTGCCGCCGCAGTACGACGAACCCGCCTACCGCCACCGGAGGTTCCCCGTCGTGGAGCTGCTGCCGGGCCATCCCGGCTCGGCGAAGGCGTGGTTCGGATCGCTCAAGGTGCACGAGCAGTTGCTGCCGATGATGCGTGACGGGCGGGTCGCGCCGTTCATCCTGGTCGCGCCGCGCACCAACCTGCTGGCCCGCGCGGACACCGGCTGCGCGAACATCCCGGGCACGGTGAACGCGGAGAGCTGGCTCAGCATCGACGTACCGAGGATGGTCACGGACAACTTCCGTGCCGTGGCCGCGCCGGACGGCTGGGCGACGGCCGGGTACTCGGCCGGGGCGCACTGCGCCACCAAGCTGGCCGTCGCCCACCCGGACCGCTACCGGGCCGCGGTGAGCATGTCCGGCTACAACGACCCCAAGGGCGAACGCAGTTCACTCGCCGGACGGAACCCGGACCTGCGCCGACGGAACAATCCCTATCTGATGCTGCGCGCCGACCGCGTCCCGCCCCGGATCGCGCTCTACTTCTCCGGCGAGTCCGGCGACGGCTATCAGGCGGGCGCGGCGATCCAGACGATCGCGAGGCCGCCGACGAGCGTGGACGTGGTGCTGCTGCCGCGCAGCGCGGGCGGCCACGACATGGGGCTGTGGCGGCCGCAGTTGCCGGAGGTGTTCCTCTGGCTGACCCAGCGGTTCGACACGGGGACGGCCGGCACCGGGAGCACGGCGGGCACCGCCGACCTGGCCGACCCGACGGGCACGTCCGCCCTGGTCGACACGGCAGACGCGGCGAGCACGGCGAAGACCGCCGGCCCGGCGGCCTTGTCCGGCGCCGCCGGCACGGGCAGCCCCGACGGCACTCCCGGCAGCGACGGCGCGGGCCGGGTCAGGGGGTCTCTTCCTCCCTCACCGTCGAGCGGCGGTTCCACGCGCGCGGAGCCCGCCAGTGGTAGCGCATCGCGAACAGACGCAGCACGAAGGCCGTGACGACGGCGAGGCCGCTGGTGAACGGGGTGAGCACGTCGTAGCGGATGCAGAGCACGACCATCGTGGCGCCGACGATCGCGGGCACCGCGTAGAGGTCGCGGTCCCAGCGCAGCAGCGAGGGCACCTCGTTGGCGAGGACGTCCCGCAGCACACCGCCGCCCACGGCCGTCGCGAGGCCGAGGGCGGCGGAGGCGGTCAGGCCGAGCCCGTAGTCGTACGCCTTCACGGTGCCGGTGACACAGAACAGTCCGAGCCCGGCCGCGTCGAAGACGTTCACGCCGACCTGGATGCGCTCCACCTGCGGGTGCAGGAAGAACACGAGCAGGGCGGCGACGATCGGCGTGGTGAAGTACCCCAGGTCGGTGAAGGCGGCCGGGGGTACGGCGCCGATGATGATGTCGCGCAGCAGCCCTCCGCCCAGCGCGGTGATCTCCGCGAGGACGGCGATGCCGAAGACGTCGAAATTCTTTCGGACGGCCAGCAGAGCGCCGGAGATCGCGAAGACGAAGATGCCGATCAGGTCGAGCGTGTGCTGGACGGAGGGGTTGAACAGATGCTGGAACACCCCCACATTCTCACCTGTCGCGGGGTGTGCGCCTTACGAAGGAAGGTCTAGAGGGTGGGCTTGCCTGTGGTGAACAGCCAGGTCTGGAAGAGGTCGTCGAGCTGTCGGCCGGAGATCCGCTCGGCGAGGGCGATGAAGTCGGCGGTGCTGGCGTTGCCGTACCTGTGCAGCTTCGTCCACGCGGGGAGCAGCTTGAAGAAGGCGGTGTCGCCGATGCGTTCGCGCAGCATCTGGAGCGTCATCGCGCCGCGCTGGTAGACCGCCGAGGCGAACATCGTGTCCCGCTGCGGATCGGCGACCGTGATCTGCCAGAAGGCGGCGTCCGCGGGCCGCGCGGTGTACCCGGCGACGAACGAGTCGTGCGCCGAGCGGATGCCCTTGTGCTCGGACCACAGCCACTGGGCGTAGGTCGCGAAGCCCTCGTTCAGCCAGATGTCCTTCCAGCGCTCCACCGAGACGGAGTCGCCGAACCACTGGTGGGCCAGCTCGTGCACGATGGTCGACTCCGAGCGCACCGCCGAGTACGCGGGCTTCGACTGCACCTCCAGCGAGAATCCCGCCTGCGGCATGTCGTCGACGATCGCGCCGGTCTCCTCGAACGGGTACGGGCCGAAGACCTGCGACCAGTAGTCGGTGGCCTCGGCCGTGACGCCGTACACGTCGACGCTGTTGCTGTTCGCGAGCACCGGGTCGACGGCGACGTAGATCGGTGTCCCGGCGGGGGTCACGCCGGTCTTCACGTCGAACTTCCCGATGGTCGCCGTCGCGAGGTAGGTGGCCATGGGCCTGCTCTCGCGCCAGTGCGCGACGGTGCTGCCGCCCCGGTCGCGGGTCGATATCAGACGTCCGTTGGAGACCGCCGTCAGGCCCTTGGGCGTGGTGATGCGGATGTCGTAGGTCGCCTTGTCGGCCGGGTGGTCGCTGGAGGGGAACCAGGTGGAGGCCGCGTTGGGCTCGCAGGCCACGAAGACGCCGTCGGGGGTCTTCATCCACCCGTAGTCGGAGCCGAACACGATCGGGCCGTTCAGCGCTTCGGGGACTCCGCCGTAGGTGACGGTCACCGTGAAGGTCTTGCCCTTGGCCAGCACACCGCGCGGGGTGATGTGGATCTCGTCGCCCTCCCGCGTGAAGTGGGCCCGTCTGCCGTTCACTTCGACCTTGGTGACATCCAGCTTCTGGAGGTCCAGGTCGAAGGCGGAGAGGCTCTGGGTGGCGCGGGCGGTGAGGGTCGTACGACCGTCGAGGCGGTCGGTGTCCGGGTTGTACGCCACGTCGAGGGCGTAGTGGCGGGCGTCGAAGCCGCCGTTGCCGAGCTGGGGGAAGTAGGCGTCACCGATGCCGTCGGCGCCCGGGGTGGGGGCGGAGGAGGCGGCGATGAGACAGAAGGAGGCCATCGCGGTCGCGAGAGCCCCTAAACGTGCCGAACGGGAGAGTGCCATCAGCGTCCCTTTCGTACGTGTGCCGATCATTTCCGATCAGACGGACACGCAGGACTCTGCACTCTCCCGTTCGAGCATGCTCATGACTTTGCCAAGTCGTCATGGCCTACTTGCCGGTTGACTCCTGACGATCGGCTTCCGCATCCGCGGAGTCCGACGCCGCGGAGTCCGACGCGGAGCCGGCCTCGCCGGTCTCCTCACCGGTGGCGGCGACCTCGGCCGGAGCCTTGCCCGACACCTCGGCGGAGTCCACGGCGGAGACCAGCTCCACCGCTTCCCGCGCCGCCGACAGCAGGACGATGTCCTGCGGCGCCTGGTCCGCGGCGTTCTCCGGGTGGTGGCAGGCGACCTGCTGGCCGGGCTTCAGCTCGATGAGCGGCGGCTCGGTCGTCTTGCAGATCTGCGTGGCCTTCCAGCACCGGGTGTGGAAGCGGCATCCGCTCGGCGGGGCGATCGGCGAGGGCACGTCGCCCTTGAGCAGGATCCGCTCGCTCTTGTTGCCCCGGCGCTTGGGGTCCGGCACCGGCACGGCCGACATCAGGGCCTTGGTGTACGGGTGCATCGGCGCCTCGTACAGCGAGGTGCGGTCGGCGAGCTCGACGATCTTGCCGAGGTACATCACCGCGATGCGGTCCGAGACATGGCGCACGACCGAGAGGTCGTGGGCGATGATCACGTACGTCAGACCGAGCTCGGACTGCAGGTCGTCCATCAGGTTCACGACCTGCGCCTGGATCGACACGTCGAGCGCCGAGACCGGCTCGTCCGCCACGACCAGCTTCGGCTTCAGGGCGAGCGCGCGGGCGATGCCGATGCGCTGGCGCTGACCGCCGGAGAACTCGTGCGGGTAGCGGTTGTAGTGCTCGGGGCTCAGACCCACCAGCTCCAGGAGCCGCTGGACCTCCTTCTTCACACCGCCCTCGGGCTCCACGCCCTGGAGCCGGAACGGCGCCGAGACGATCGAGCCGATGGTGTGACGGGGGTTCAGCGACCCGTACGGGTCCTGGAAGATCATCTGGATGTCGCGGCGCAGCGGACGCATCTTCGAAGCGCTGAGCCGGGTGATGTCCTGGCCCTCGAACTCGATGCTGCCGCCGGTCGGGTCCTGGAGACGGGTGATGACCCGGCCCATGGTCGACTTGCCGCAGCCGGACTCGCCGACGACGCCGAGCGTCTCGCCCTTGCGGACCTCGAAGTCGATGCCGTCGACCGCCTTGACCGCGCCGACCTGACGCTGGAGAACGCCCTTCCGGATGGGGAAGTGCTTCTGCAGCCCCTGGACCCGGAGCAGGACCTCGCGGTTCTCCGAGGACTTCGCGCGGTGCTCGGGAGCCCCCGCCTGCTGCGGGATCACCGCGCCCCCGCCGTCCGTCTTGTTCGTCTCAGTCACAGCTTCGGCGCAATCTCTTCGGTCCAGATCCGCGTGCGGTCCTCCTGCGAGAGGTGGCAGGCGGTGTAGTGGCCGCTGCCGATCAGCTGCAGTTCGGGGCGCACGGTGCGGGTGACATCGCCCTTGGGCAGGTCCGCGTACGGGCAGCGCGGGTGGAAGGCGCAGCCCGAGGGGACGTTGATGAGGCTCGGCGGCTGGCCCTTGACCGGGATGAGCCGGTCGGAGGTCTCGCGGTCGATACGGGGCATCGAGCCGAGCAGACCCCAGGTGTAGGGGTGCTGCGGCTGCTCGAAGATCCGGTCGACGGAGCCGCGCTCCACGCACCGGCCGCCGTACATCACCAGCACCTCGTCGGCGATCTCGGCCACCACACCCAGGTCGTGGGTGATGAGGACGACCGCGGAGCCGAACTCCTTCTGCAGATCGCGGATGAGGTCGAGGATCTGCGCCTGGACGGTGACGTCGAGGGCGGTCGTCGGCTCGTCGGCGATGAGCAGCTCGGGGTTGTTGACGAGCGCCATGGCGATCATCGCGCGCTGCCGCATACCGCCGGAGAACTCGTGCGGGTAGCTGTCGGCGCGCTTGGCCGGCTCGGGGATACCGACCCGGTCGAGCATCTCGATCGCCCTCTTGCGGGCGGTCTTCTTGTCGACCTTGTGGTGCGTGCGGTACGCCTCCACGATCTGGTTGCCGATCGTGTAGTACGGGTGCATCGCGGACAGCGGGTCCTGGAAGATCATCGCCATCTCGCGGCCGCGGAGCTTGCGCACCTCGTCCGGGTCGGCGTTCACCAGTTCCTGGCCGTCCAGCCAGATCTCGCCCGACATCTGGACGTTCTTGCCGCGCGCGCCGAGCCGGTGCAGGCCCATGATCGCCAGCGAGGTGACGGACTTGCCGGAGCCCGACTCGCCCACGATGCAGAGGGTCTTGCCCTTCTCCACCGAGAAGCTGAGCCCGTCGACGGACTTGACCAGACCGTCGTCGGTCGGGAAGTGCACCTTGAGGTCACGCACTTCGAGGAACGACTTGGGCGCGTTCGAGGGTGAGGAGACGGGCTCGCCGAGCGCGGCGCCGGTCTTGGAAAGTTCGGTCATGAGAGCCTCACCCGCGGGTCGGCGGCCGCGTACAGCATGTCCACCAGAAGGTTCGCCACGACGACGAAGAACGCGGCGAGAAGAGTCACGCCGAGGATTTTCGGCAGGTCGTTGTCGGTGATGCCCTGCACCGCGTACTGCCCGATGCCGTGCAGCGAGAACACGGTCTCGGTGATCACGGCACCGCCGAGCAGCAGACCGAGGTCCATGCCGAAGACGGTGATGATCGGGGTGAGAGCAGCGCGCAGTCCGTGCCGGACCACGACCTTGCTCTCGCGCAGGCCCTTGGCGCGGGCCGTGCGGATGAAGTCCTCGTTCATCGTCTCCAGCATGCCCGAGCGGGTGAGCCGCGCGTAGATGGCGGAGTACAGGAGCGCGAGAGAACACCACGCTGGGAAGAGGGTGTTGGCCCACTGCGCGGGGTTCTCGGTGAGCGGGACGTAGGTGCGGCCGAAGATCGGCCACTGGTAGGTGAAGAGCAGCAGCGCCAGGTTGCCCGTGAAGAACATGGGCAGCGAGACACCGGCGAGCGCGACGCCCATGAAGGTGCGGTCGAAGATCGAGCGCGGCTTGAGCGCGGAGACCACGCCGATCGCCACACCGGACACGAGCCACATCACCGCGGCACCCGCGGCCAGCGAGAGAGTCACCGGAAGGCGGGACGTGAGGTCCGGCCAGATCGCCTGGTGGGTCTTGAAGGAGTACCCGAAGCACGGCGCGTCACAGTGCACCGTGGTGGGGCCCAGGTCATAGGTAGCGCCGCTGACGATCCCCTTGATGAAGTGCCAGTACTGGACGTAGACGGGCTGGTCCAGACCGAGGTTGTGCTTGACCGCGAGGATGTCGGCCTTCGACGGGCTCTTCCCGATGTATTGCTGCGCGAGCTGGTCGGCGGTCTGGCCGGCCAGTCTTGGCAGCAGGAAGAAGATGGCGAAGGTGACCGCGGAGACGACCAGGAGCAGGATCGCTGCCGCTGCCGTCCGACGGAGGATGTACGAGATCACGGGGATCGGCGCTGGTGCCCGCGGGCCGCTAAGCCCGCGGGCACCAATGCCTTCACCTGCCTTCCGGGGCTGCTACTTCTTCGTGGTGCCGATGTTGAGGTAGTCGTACTGACCGCTGAAGGCCGCCGTGGAGACCAGGTTGGTCGCGTACTGCGGGCGGGCCAGCAGAACCTTGAAGTAGGTCAGCGGCACGAGGACGGCGTCGTCCATGGTCTTCTTGTCGATCTCGGTGTACAGGCCGTTGCGCGCGGCGTTGTCCTGCGTACCGATCGCCTTCTCGAGGAGGGCGTTGACGTCCTTGTTGTCGTACTGCGACAGGTTGGTGTTACCCGAGTCGCCGATCGCGGAGCCGTTCAGGATCTGCTGCAGGAAGCCGTAGCCGGAGGGCCAGTCGGCACCCCACTGCATCATGATCAGGCCGATGTTCTGCTTCTCGGTGAACTTCGGGACACCCGCGTAGTCGGTGAAGTACTTGCCCGACGGGTACTGCTTCAGGGTGGCGTTGATGCCGGCCTTCTTCAGCGAGGCGATGATCGCGGTGGCCGCGTCGATCTCCTGCGGACGGTCGCTGCGCGCCGAGATGTTGGTGCTGATCGTCGACTTGCCGCAGGCCTTCAGCTGGTCCTTGGCCTTGGCCGCGTCACCCTTGCTGTCGGTGGAGGCATAGACGTCCGACTTGGCGTAGCCCGGGATGTCCGGCGGGAGAACCGTGGAGGCGATGTCGCCACGGATCGGGCCGCCCTCGGCGGTCTGCACCGAGACCTTGTCGATCGCGAACTGCACGGCCTTGCGGCACGCGACGTTGTTGAACGGCTTCACCTTGGTGTTGATCGCCATGTAGACGAGACGGCCACCGTAGGTGTTGTCGGTGTTGGCCTTCTTGTCGGCCGAGCTGAGCACCTGGGCCTGGGTCGCGGCCTGGACACCGCCACCACCGAGGTCGATCGCGTCGCCCGCGAGGACGTCCTTGTCGATCGTCTCGGCGTTGACCTTCAGGTTCACGACGATCCTGTCCGGGTACTGCTTGCGCAGCGGGTCGGACTTCGCGTCCCAGTTCTCGTTGCGCACGAGGACGGCCTGCTTGCCGTCGGCGTAGCTGTCGAACTTGTACGAGCCCGAGGACACGATGTTCTTGACGTAGTCGACGCCGTTGTCCTTGGCCTGCGGGACCGGAGCCGTCTGCGGCGAGGCGACCAGGTAGTCGAACTCCTGGAACGCGGTCTTCAGGTGGAAGACAACCGTGGTGTCGTCCGGGGTCTCGATGGAGGAGAGGCCCTTGCCGCTCTTGTCCTTGTACGGACCCTTGTACTTGTCGCCGCCCACGAGGAACTGCTGGAAGTAGTTCGGGCCGAGGGAGAGCACGTCACGCGCGAAGTTGGAGCGCTCGACCGCGTACTTGACGTCCTTGGACGTGATCGCGGTGCCGTCCTGGTACTTCAGACCCGTACGCAGCTTGTACGTCCAGGTCTTGCCACCGTCGCTCGGGACACCCGCACTGGCCGCGAGGTCCGGGACAAGGGTGTTGCCCTTCTCGCCGGCGCCGGGCTGGAACGTCATCAACGGGCGGGCGTACAGCCGGCTGAGGTTGTACATGTACGCGTAGTACGTGTTGCCCGGGTCGAAGGAGTCCGGGACATCGGAGTACTCGTACGTAACCGTGCCCCCCTTCTTCGTGGAGGCGTTGACGACGTCCTTGGTCGCTGCGTTGGCCCCAGCTGATTTGGTGGTGTCGTCGTTCTTGTTGTCATCGGCCTTGCTGCAGCCTGCAACGAGCAGGCTGGCGGAGCCGATGGCCGCAATAGCGGCCAGCGCTGACCTTCGCATGATGGGCGGGTTCCCCTCCATTGTCGGAAACTTGATGGTCTCTCGGTGTGCGTCAGGCATCAGCGACTGCGCGGGTCGAGAGCGTCGCGGAGACCGTCGCCGAGCAGGTTGAAGGCGAGGACGGTCACGAAGATGGCGAGGCCGGGCACGATCATGAACTGCGGGTCGACCTCGTAGTAGGTGACCGCTTCCCTGAGCATGCCGCCCCACGAAGCCTGCGGGGGCTGGATGCCGACCCCGAGGAAGCTCAGGGACGCCTCGAAGAGGATGTTGGTCGGGATGAGCAGCGTCGAGTAGACGATGATCGGGCCGACCAGGTTGGGCAGCAGCTCCCGGAAGACGATGTACGGGCCCCTGGCGCCCATGCCCCGGGAGGCGTCCACGAATTCCCGCTCACGCAGGGCGAGCGTCTGGCCTCGGACGATCCGGCCCAGGTAGGGCCAGTTGAAGAAGCCGATCACGAAGATCAGGACGCTCAGGTGCAGCGGGAGCCCTTCGAGGCCGAACGCGCCGCCCTGCAGGGTGGCGGAGATGGCGATCGCGAAGAGCAGGAGGGGGAAGGCGAGGAAGGTGTCCATCAGGCGGCTGATGATCGAGTCGACCCGCCCGCCGTAGAAGCCCGCGACGACGCCCAGGATCGCGCCGATCACGTTCGACAGGATGGTGGCGCCGAAGGCGACCACCAGCGACACCCAGGAGCCCTCCAGGACACGGGTGGCGAGGTCGCGCCCGAACTTCGGGTCGACGCCGAGCGGGTGGTCCGCGCTCATGCCGCCCGAACCGCCCTTGGGGAGCGAGGTGTTGGGGTCGATCAGATCCTGGTGGAAGGCGTTCGGGTCAAGCCCGAGCATCGACTGGATGGGCCGGGCGAGGATGGCCATCAGGATGAGCAGTACGACGATGACACCGCCGGCGACCGCCACCTTGTCGCGCTTGAAGCGCGTCCAGGCGATCTGTCCCAGGGAACGGCCCTCGATCTGCCCCTTGCCGACTCCGGCAAGCACAGCCTCTGGCTGCGCTTCCGTTGCCGTCGCGGTGGTCTCGATCGGTGCGGTCACAGTGACCCGACCCCTCTCGCCGGTGGTGACCGGCCTACGCCTGCCGCTGTCTGCGGCTTGGTTCACTTGCTCGCCAGGAAGTTGACCGCAGATGGTGCGGTCCGATGACCCGGCTGATGATTCGACTTGCACTCGCTCACAGGATCGATGTCCCGTGTCTGATGGGCGAGTCTTCAGTGCCGCCACGATCAGGTGCCAGGCCTCATGGAGAAAGTATGCGCAACCGTGATGCTTGTTGGGGGATTCCGTTATCCGGACAGTGGGTAACGCGAGCCGGACGGCGGGCATTTGGGTTCGAAAGGTTCACCAGAGCCCTTTAAGTGCCAAGCCGTACCAAATTGGGACAACTAGCCCAGGTGGCTGAATCCCCGCAGGTCAACAGCACGGCACGTACGACACACGAGAGTCGTCCGCAGGGTCATGATGCCAGCCGTACTCGCACTGTCGTCCGACGGGTCCGGGATGCGGAACGCCCTCAGTAGCCGCCGCGGGCCGGCGGATAGCCGTAACCGCCCGCCATCGGCGCCTGTGCGGGGGCCGCGTGCGCCTCACGGTCGTAGAACGGCCGGGCGTTGGCGCGCAGCCACATCGCGACCGGGTCGAACTCGTCCGACATCGCGACGGTGGAGACGGGCAGCCCGTCCGGGACCGCGCCGATGGACTGCTGCATCATCGCCCGCACCGAGTCGACGGCGGGCGGCGAAGTGTCGTAGAGGTCGAGGCCGATGGCGAGATACGGCGCCCCTAGCGCGGGCTGGACCCAGGCGCGGCGCAGCGAGCGCACGGCCGGGGTCAGATGCGCGTTCTGGGTGAGCAGGGCGTAGAACTGCGGGATCTCGATACCGGGTTCGGAGAGCCGGAGCGGGCCCGCGGGCTGCCGCTCCAGGCCGGTGGCGATCCGGCGCAGATCCAGCCAGGGGATGCCGAGGCCGCCGCCGGGGGCGTGCGGGTTGAGCCAGAGACCGAAGTGGTCGGGGTACAGGGTGCGGGCGACGTCCAGCCCGTCGACGACCTCGTACGAGCGGTTCCAGCCGCTGGCCGAGAGTTCCTGGGCGGAGGTGACGCAGGGCGCGTACCCGAAGCCTTCCACCTGCATGTTCCCGTACTGGGCGTCCGGGGAGCCCGCCTGGCCGTGCCAGAGCAGCATCCACACCTGGCCGGACGACGGGGTCGCGAGCGCGCGAAGCAGCGCCTCGTAGGCGTCGTAACGCCCGGGCGTCACCTGGCGCAGCATGTGCTCGACCTGCCCGGCCGCGGCCGTGCCCGACGCGCTCACCCTCAACCGCCCCTTCGCGAACTATTCACGACGAACCCATCCATTACGCCCGAGGCACCGGTCGACGAACGTGCGTCAACACCTCGACCGGGCCATGAAACCAGCTTATGCGGCGATCGCGCTCCGCCGGGGGAAGCCGTCGAGAGCCGAAGCTCGCCGATCGCGGGCCGCGGCGGGCCGTCCGTGGCCGTGCGGACGGCTTCCCGAGCGCCCTCGGGACGGGCGCCGTTCAGTGACCGTGCTGGTAGAAGGGGCGCACCTGGGCGCGCATCCAGTCGCCGACCGGGTCCTGCGTCACGTCCAGGAGAACCAGGTTCACCGGGATGTTCATCGGGACACGGCCGAGGGCCCGGCCGAGGGCGTCGAGGGGAAGGGTGCGGGCCTCGCCCTCCCACAGCGAGAGTTCGACGCCGATGAACATGACCGGATCGTCGCCCTCGATGCTGGCCAGACAGCGGCGGGCGCTCAGGACGACGCCGGTCCCGGCGAACTCGGCCGAGGCGGCGGCCAGGAAGTCCACCGGATCCTCCTGCCAGTCGGGCTCGAAGAGCCGCACCCGGCCACCGCTGGCCGACCCGTCCAGCAGGGTCCGCCCGGCCCGGCACAGCTCGGCGACGGCGGTCGGCGGCAGCGGTACGCCGACCACGCCGTCCGGATTGACCGCGATGCCGACCTGCGGCGGAAGTCCGCGGGCGAACTCCACGGCGGGCGCGATCGTGAACGACATGTGGCCGCCGGTGACCTGCCGGAACTGCTCCTCGGAGCTGAAGACGGGGACGTACACCTGGCCCCCGAGCTCCATCGTGGGCAGGTCGAGCGGACCGGTCTGCGGGCCACCGCCGTTGGGCAGCGGCACCCAGACGAAGCTGCGGCCGAGCACCTCGACGATGCGGGCGCCCGCCGAGGGCCCCGCGGGCACACCGAGGGAGGAGGACAGCACCTCCTCCAGCTCGTTGCCGGGCCAACCGCCGTGCGGATGGGGATGCGCCTGTGCCGGGAAGTCCATCTGTCTACCGCCTGCTTCGAACCACTGTTCCGGCTGGAAAGGTTAATGCGCCCGCACGTCGGTCAGGGGCCGAAGTCGATCCTGCGCAGCACGTCCGCCGCGTCCCGGTCGATCAGCACCGCCGATCCGCACCCCTCGGGCAGGTCGCCCTTCTCGACGGAGCGCAGCAGCCGGGTGACCGCGCCGCGATGGCGCGCGAAGGCGTAGCGCGAGACGCCCCGGCCGCGCTCGCGCTGGCCGTCCAGCGCGGTGCCCGGCGTGACGTCGAGCAGCAGCAGGTGCAGCGCGCCGCCCCGGCGCCGGGCCTCGCGGGCGAGCCAGCGGCGCACCCAGGCCTGCGTGCCGCAGTCGTGCACGACGACTCCGCCGTCGCCGCGCAGCGCACGGCGCAGACCGGCGTAGTGCGCGAGGCGGACGAGGGGCCGGTAGACCGCGTAGGGCAGCAGGCGGGCCGTGCGCCCGTCCCAGCGGTCGCGGGTGTCCTGCGAGTCGACGCGCGCGCCCTTCACGGCCCGCCGCATCAGGGTCGACTTGCCGCTGCCGGGCAGTCCGGTGACCACGACGACGTCGCGTGCCCCGAAGCGGAGACCGTGCGGGCTGTGTCCGGCCCGGTCCCGGAGGTCCCTGACGACGGCCGCCGGAAGCGGACCGCACGCCTCCCGGGCCGGTACACCGGTCTGCTCGGGCAGCGCGAGACCCGAGGTCGTCGCGTACGCCGTGGTCCTGTTCACCGTGACCGTCCTCCCCTTGGATGTGGAGTCCCATCCCCGTCGAGTGTAAAGAGAAGGTAATGCCCGGCGCTTCCCATTTCGGTGCACGGACTGCCACAGGCCGGTCACAGATGCGGACCGCCGGAATCGGACCCTCCGGCCGCGGACTGCCAGGATCGGACGGCGCGTGCAATGATGGCCGCGCCAACTGCATACCGGCCGCTTGAATCCGCGCGGGAGAGTCCTGGGTACGTGTACCCGGGCGCCGAAGGAGCAAGTCCCTCCCTTGAATCTCTCAGGCACCGTTACCGCGCGGGCGAGGCACATCTGAAAAGCGGGCCGCCCACCGGTGGCTCCACCCAAGGTGCAAATCAGGACCACCGTTTCGTGGGGTCTTGATGAACCTCTCAGGTTCCGATGACAGATGGGGAGGAACGACCTCGCCGTCATGCCTTGGGAGCCAGACCGATGAGCAGCACCGCACCCCGTCACACCGCGCTCGATGCCCTGCATCGCTCGCTCGGCGCGACCATGACCGACTTCGCAGGCTGGGACATGCCCCTGCGCTACGGCTCCGAGCGGGACGAGCATCTCGCCGTCCGCACGAAGGCCGGCCTCTTCGACCTCTCCCACATGGGCGAGATCACCGTCACCGGCCCCGAGGCCGCGGCGCTCCTGAACCACGCGCTGGTCGGCAACATCGCCACCGTCGGCGTCGGCCGCGCCCGCTACACCATGATCTGCCAGGAGGACGGCGGCATCCTGGACGACCTGATCGTCTACCGCCTCGCCGATCACGAAGCCGCGTCCCCTCAGTACATGGTCGTGGCGAACGCCTCCAACGCCCAGGTGGTGCTGGACGCCCTGACCGAGCGCGCCGCCGGTTTCGACGCGGTCGTGCGCGACGACCGTGACGCGTACGCGCTGATCGCCGTGCAGGGGCCGGAGTCCCCCGGCATCCTCAAGTCGATCACCGACGCGGACCTGGACGGCCTGAAGTACTACGCGGGCCTGCCGGGCACGGTGGCCGGCGTTCCGGCGCTGATCGCCCGCACCGGTTACACGGGCGAGGACGGCTTCGAGCTGTTCGTCGCCCCCGCCGACGCCGAGAAGGTGTGGCAGGCGCTGACCGACGCGGGTACCCCGGCCGGGCTGGTCCCCTGCGGTCTGTCGTGCCGCGACACGCTCCGCCTGGAGGCGGGCATGCCGCTGTACGGGCACGAGCTCACCACCTCCCTGACCCCCTTCGACGCCGGCCTCGGGCGGGTCGTGAAGTTCGAGAAGGAGGGCGACTTCGTGGGGCGCGCCGCGCTGGAGGAGGCCGCCTCCCGTGCCGAGCAGAACCCGCCGCGGGTCCTCGTCGGCCTGATCGCCGAGGGACGTCGCGTGCCGCGCGCCGGGTACCCGGTCGTCGCCGACGGCCAGGTGATCGGCGAGATCACCTCCGGTGCCCCCTCCCCCACGCTGGGCAAGCCGATCGCCATGGCGTACGTCGACGCCGCGCACGCCGCGCCGGGCACCGCCGGTGTCGGCGTGGACATCCGGGGCAGCCACGAACCGTACGAGGTCGTGGCGCTGCCGTTCTACAAGCGCCAGAAGTAAGACTGGTCCGCACGGGCCGGACATGACACGGATGCCCGTCGGGCGCCGGCACTGACGGGCGACCCCGTCGGGCGCCGGACGTGACCCTGGGCACATCTGCCCGCGCTACCCACGCTTCCCTCCATCACCACTCCACCGCGTACAGGAGAATTCAGGCCATGAGCAACCCCCAGCAGCTGCGCTACAGCAAGGAGCACGAGTGGCTGTCCGTCGCCGAGGACGGCGTCGCGACGGTCGGCATCACCGAGTTCGCGGCCAACGCGCTCGGCGATGTCGTCTACGCCCAGCTCCCGGAGGTCGGTGACACGGTGACCGCGGGCGAGTCCTGCGGCGAGCTGGAGTCGACCAAGTCGGTCAGCGACCTGTACTCCCCGGTCGACGGCGAGGTCGTCGAGGCGAACCAGGACGTGGTGGACGACCCGTCGCTGGTGAACTCCGCGCCCTTCGAGGGCGGCTGGCTGTTCAAGGTGCGCGTCGCCGACCAGCCCGAGGACCTGATGTCCGCCGACGAGTACACCGCCTTCACCGCCGGCTGAGGAGTCACCGCATGTCGCTTCTGAACACCCCGCTTCACGAGCTGGACCCGGACGTCGCCGCCGCCGTCGACGCCGAGCTGCACCGCCAGCAGTCCACCCTGGAGATGATCGCCTCGGAGAACTTCGCTCCGGTCGCGGTCATGGAGGCCCAGGGCTCGGTCCTGACCAACAAGTACGCCGAGGGCTACCCCGGCCGCCGCTACTACGGCGGCTGCGAGCACGTCGACGTGGTCGAGCAGATCGCCATCGACCGCGTCAAGGCGCTGTTCGGCGCCGAGCACGCCAACGTCCAGCCGCACTCGGGCGCCCAGGCCAACGCGGCGGCGATGTTCGCGCTGCTCAAGCCGGGCGACACGATCATGGGTCTGAACCTGGCGCACGGCGGGCACCTCACCCACGGCATGAAGATCAACTTCTCCGGCAAGCTCTACAACGTGGTCGCCTACCACGTGAGCGACGAGACCGGTCAGGTCGACATGGCCGAGGTCGAGCGCCTCGCCAAGGAGTCCCGGCCGAAGCTGATCGTGGCCGGCTGGTCCGCCTACCCGCGGCAGCTGGACTTCGCCGAGTTCCGCCGCATCGCCGACGAGGTCGGCGCGTACCTCATGGTCGACATGGCGCACTTCGCCGGCCTGGTGGCCGCGGGGCTGCACCCGAACCCGGTGCCGCACGCCCACGTCGTCACGACGACCACCCACAAGACCCTCGGCGGCCCGCGCGGCGGCGTGATCCTCTCGACGGCCGAGCTGGCCAAGAAGATCAACTCCGCGGTCTTCCCCGGTCAGCAGGGCGGTCCGCTGGAGCATGTGATCGCCGCCAAGGCCGTCTCCTTCAAGGTCGCCGCCACGGAGGACTTCAAGGAGCGCCAGCAGCGCACGCTGGACGGCGCGCGCATCCTGGCCGAGCGTCTGGTCCAGGACGACGTGAAGGCCGTGGGCGTGGACGTCCTGTCCGGGGGCACGGACGTGCACCTGGTCCTGGTCGACCTGCGCAACTCCGAGCTGGACGGGCAGCAGGCCGAGGACCGCCTCCACGAGGTCGGCATCACGGTCAACCGCAACGCCATCCCGAACGACCCGCGCCCGCCGATGGTCACCTCCGGTCTGCGCATCGGCACGCCCGCCCTCGCCACCCGCGGCTTCACCGCCGAGGACTTCACCGAGGTCGCGGACATCATCGCCGAGGCGCTGAAGCCGTCCTACGACGCGGAGGCCCTCAAGATCCGCGTGTCCGCTCTGGCCGACAAGCACCCGTTGTACCCCGGCCTGAAGTAGTTTCGTACGCTCTAGGTCGTACGTTTGGGTCCGTACGGTTCTTCTCGTACGGACGTCCGGGGCACCGCGCACACTGGAAGCAGAGCGCGGTGCCCCGTTCCATGCAGTTCCGCACCACCTCCGCCGGACAACGGCGTCCGGCGAAACCACCAAGGAGTTCCCGTGGCCATCTCGGTCTTCGACCTGTTCTCGATCGGCATCGGCCCGTCCAGCTCCCACACGGTGGGCCCGATGCGCGCCGCACGCATGTTCGCCCGGCGGCTGCGCAACGAAGAGCTGCTGGCCCCGGTCACGGCGATACGCGCCGAGCTGTACGGCTCCCTGGGCGCGACCGGCCACGGCCACGGCACCCCCAAGGCGGTGCTGCTCGGCCTGGAGGGCTCCTCACCCCGGACGGTGGACGTGGAGGGCGCCGACGAACGGGTCGAGCAGATCAAGTCCTCCGGGCGGATCAACCTGCTCGGCGAGCACGAGATCGACTTCTCCTTCGACAACGACCTGGTCCTGCACCGCCGCAAGGCCCTGCCGTACCACGCGAACGGCATGACGATCTTCGCGTACGACGCCTCCGGCGAGCTCGTCATGGAGAAGACGTACTACTCGGTCGGCGGCGGCTTCGTGGTGGACGACGACGCGGTCGGCGAGGACCGCATCAAGCTCGACGACACGGTCCTGAAGTACCCGTTCCGCACGGGCGACGAGCTGCTGCGGCTCACGAAGGAGACCGGCCTGTCGATCTCCGCCCTGATGCTGGAGAACGAGCGGGCCTGGCGCACCGAGGAGGAGATCCACGAAGGGCTCATCGGCATCTGGCGCGTGATGCAGGCATGCGTCTCGCGCGGCATGGCCCGCGAGGGCATCCTGCCGGGCGGCCTCCGGGTCCGCCGCCGCGCCGCCCACTCGGCCCGCCAGCTGCGCGCCGAGGGCGACCCGCTGGCCCACGCGATGGAGTGGATCACCCTCTACGCGATGGCGGTCAACGAGGAGAACGCGGCGGGCGGACGTGTGGTCACCGCCCCCACCAACGGCGCGGCGGGCATCATCCCTGCGGTGCTGCACTACTACATCAACTTCGTGCCGGGCGCAGACGAGGAGGGCGTCGTACGGTTCCTGCTCGCGGCCGGAGCCATCGGCATGCTCTTCAAGGAGAACGCCTCCATCTCGGGCGCCGAGGTCGGCTGCCAGGGCGAGGTCGGCTCGGCCTGCTCGATGGCGGCCGGCGCGCTCGCCGAGGTGCTCGGGGGCAGCCCCGAGCAGGTCGAGAACGCCGCCGAGATCGGCATGGAGCACAACCTCGGCCTGACCTGCGACCCGGTCGGCGGCCTGGTCCAGATCCCCTGCATCGAGCGCAACGGCATGGCCGCGGTGAAGGCCGTCACGGCGGCCAGGATGGCCATGCGCGGCGACGGCTCCCACATGGTCTCCCTCGACAAGGTCATCAAGACCATGAAGGAGACCGGCGCCGACATGAGCGTCAAGTACAAGGAGACGGCCCGGGGCGGGCTGGCGGTCAACATCATCGAGTGCTGACGAACAGCCATGGACCCGGCCCGGTCCGGCGAGCCCAGCGGCACGCCCGACCGGTCCGGCCGGCACCGCACGCCCGCCGCGTCCTGACGGGCCGCGAGGACGAGGGCGTCCGCGCCGGTCACCTGTACGAGGGTGGGGTGGGCTAAGTGGGGGAACGTGAAAGGCAGTTGTTCCCCACGACACCGGGCATCGCCCCGCGTGGCCCGTCCCCCCGTGCACGGAGGCTCCACCCATGCTGCGAGGCATCGACGTCAGCGCCTACCAGCCGTCCGCATACGGCACCGCCGGCCTCTCCTTCGTCTTCGTCAAGGCGACGGAAGGCCGCTCGTACGTCAACCCGAAGCTCACCGCGCAGGTGAGAACGGCCCGCGACGCGGACTGTGTGGTGGGTTTCTACCACTTCCTGTGGCCGGGCAACATCACCGCCCAGGCCGCGTACTTCGTCAGCAAGGCCCCCGAGAAGGCGGGCGATCTGCTCGCCGTCGACTGGGAGACCACGGGCGACGGCACCCACGCGAGCAACGCGGAGAAGGACCGCTTCCTCCGCAAGGTGAGGGAACTCCGCCCGGACCACCGGGTGGTGCTCTACACCAACCGGGACTTCTGGCTGAACGTCGACACCACCTCGTACGCCGGTGACGGCCTCTGGATCGCCGACTACGTCACCGCCGGCAAACCCCGCATTCAGGCGAAGTGGCGCTTCCACCAGTACACCGACGAGCCGGTGGACAGGGACGTCGCGGACTTCGAGAGCAAGGCCGCGCTGCGCGCGTGGGCCGGCAGCGCCTAGAGATCGTCGACGGTCCGCGCTGTCCTCCCGCGGGCAGATCCGGTGCCGGCGACCTGCGCGTACGTCGAGCTCAAACGAGCGGCGGGGGTCCCGGCGCCGGGACGGGAGTACCGTGGCCGTACCGAGCGCACCTCGCACGCCGTCATCCATTTCGGTGTCGCCCTCGGGGAACGGCAAAGGCCGGAGCACATCGCGTCCGGCCGGAGATGAGCCGCCCCACATGAGTCTGATGAGTCTCGGAGTACTTGCCTCCTCCCGCAAGGAGAACGAGTTCCGGCTGCCGCTGCACCCGCGCCACCTGGACCGCATCGCCCCGGACCTGCGCGAGAAGATCTTCCTCGAACAGGGCTACGGCCGGCGGTTCGGCGTCGCGGACGACGCGCTGCGACCACTCGTGGCGGGCCTGCGCACCCGCGAGCAACTCGTCGCCGAGTGCGACATCATGCTGCTGCCCAAGCCCATGCACGACGACATCGCCGAGCTGCGCGAGGGCCAGGTGCTGTGGGGATGGCCGCACTGCGTGCAGGACGAGAAGATGACGCAGATCGGCATCGACCGACGGCTGACCCTGATCGCCTGGGAAGCCATGAACCACTGGACCTCCACGGGCGCCTTCAGCGTCCATGTGTTCCACAAGAACAACGAGCTCGCGGGCTACTGCTCGGTGCTGCACGCCCTGCAGCTCGGCGGGCTGACCGGCAGCTACGGACGCCGCATGCGCGCGGTGGTCATCAGCTTCGGCGCCACAGCGCGTGGAGCTGTCACGGGCCTGGGCGCCATGGGCGTCTCCGACGTCACGGTGCTCACCCAGCGCGCCGCCGCGGCGGTGGCCTCGCCGATGCCCTCGGTCGTGATGGGCCACTTCCAGGAGCAGGACGACGATCCGTCGCGCCTGCAGGCAGTCACCGCGGCCGGTTCCGTGCCGCTGGCGGAGTACCTGGCCGGGTTCGACATCATCGTCAACTGCGTCCTGCAGGACACCGACGCGCCGCTCATGTTCGTCACCGACGAGGAACTCGCCCTGTTCCGGCCGGGGACCTTCTTCATCGACGTCGCCTGCGACGAGGGCATGGGCTTCGCATGGGCCCGCCCGACCACCTTCGGCGATCCCATGCCCGCGGTGGGGCAGGGCTGCCACTACTACGCGGTGGATCACAGCCCGTCCCACCTGTGGAACTCCGCCACCTGGGAGATCAGCGAGGCGCTGCTTCCCTACCTGCGCAAGGTCATGAGCGGTCCCACGGCATGGGACGCCGACGTCACGGTCCGCAAGGCCATCGAGATCCGCGACGGCGTCGTCCAGAACCCGAAGATCCTCTCCTTCCAGCACCGGTCGGCCGCCTACCCGCACGCCCCCGAGACCCCGTCGACCACGCTGAGCTCGGCGGTCTAGGGATCCTTCACCGTTCTCCCCGGGCGGGCCTTACGATTCCGCTGGTCACCGGCGCGACCAGCCGCCGGGCGAGCGGGGAGCGATTGCATGGGTGGGACAGTCAGCGCGGTCAGCAGCAGCGGGACGTACTCGTTCACCAAGCCGAACCGGGAGAGCGTCACGCTGCTCGCCGGGCTCGGGGTGGAGGGGGACGTCCATGCCGGGACGACGGTCAAGCACCGGTTCCGGATGGAGAAGGACCCGTCGCAGGTGAATCTGCGGCAGGTGCACCTCATCCACGAGGAACTGTTCGACGAGGTGCGGGAGGCCGGGTTCGAGGTCGCGGCCGGTCAGCTCGGGGAGAACATCACCACCCGGGGCATAGACCTGCTGGGGCTGCCCACGGGGACGCGACTGCGTCTCGGGGCGACGGCCGTCGTCGAGGTGACCGGGCTGCGGAACCCCTGCGCCCAGATCGACACGTTCAGGAAAGGTCTCCTGAAGCAGGTCGTCGGGCGGGACGAGGACGGGAAGGCCCGGTTCAGGTCCGGGATCATGAGTGTCGTCCTCGTCGGCGGGGTGGTGCGGCCCGGCGACGGCGTGGCGGTGGAACTGCCGGACGGGCCGCACCGGTCCCTGGAGATCGTCTGATCCCCGTACGGCTGGAGCGGTTGCGGGCCGGCTGTACCGGTTACCCGCGGAACTCCGCCGAACGCTCCGGGGACGCCTCCGCCAGCGCCTTGTTCACCGCGTCGAGGCCTTCCTGGAGGCCGTAGACGGGAGTGCCGGGCTGCTGACGCCAGGAGTCGGCCAGGCCGCCGGAGTCGACGGTGTCGAAGCCGATCTCGTCGATCAGGTCGCGCACGCGCCGCTTGGCGGCCGCGTCGTCGCCGGCCACCGGGAGGGCCATGCGGTCGGGGGCACCGGCGGGGCGGGCGCGGTCGAGGAGGTCCTGCGCGTAGGTGCCGTTGAAGGCCTTGATGACCGTGTGGCCGATCTGCTGGGCGGTCCAGCCGCTCTCGGTGAGACCGTCGTCCTCGATCCCGGCGATCCTGCCGTCACGCTGCTGGGGGTAGTAGTTGCCGGTGTCGATGACGGCGGCGCCCTCGGCGGCTCCGTCCAGGATGCCGTCCGGCAGGTTCGGCACGGCCTTGAGCGGGATCGTGACGATCACGACGTCGGCGCCCCGAGCCGCTTCCTCGACCGTGACGGGGGTCGCCCCGGTCTCCTCGGCGAGCGCGGTGAGCGTGTGGGGACCGCGGGAGTTGGCGACGGAGACGTCGTGGCCGACGGCGGTGAGCCGCCGGGTGAGGTTGCCGCCGATGTTGCCCGCGCCGATGATGCCGATCTTCATGAGACAGACCCTTCCGGGGTTGATGCTCCTGATGGGCATCACCAACCCCGGGGGCGGACGCGCTATTCCGGGACGTACGGCGTCCGGGTGACTGCCGCGGAAGACGCCGGGGCGCCCGCGGCCCTTCCGGCTCCGCGCCCTCGTGCCGCTAGGGCTTGTGGGCGGGCTTCGGTACGCCGAAGGGGCGCCCGCCGGGAGACCGGTGGGCGCCCCTTCGGCAGGCGTCACTTGTTCAGGTGGGTCCAGAACTCGTCGAACGAGAGGACCTTGTCGCCGTTGAGGTCACGGCTGGCGATGACGGCCTCCGCCACCGACTCGGTGACGTTCCAGTCGCCGCCCTGGGCGAGAGCGGACTTGAACTCGGCTGCGGTGATGAACCCGTCACCGTCCGTATCGATCCGCTCGAACTGCTTGCGTGCTTCCTCGATGTCGGCCACCGATCCGCCCCTTCGTCGTGCATCACTGCGTGCGTTACTGCCTTGTGTACGGAGGTCACATTAACGGTCCGCGTGAGCGCGCAGTGCGGCGACCACCCAGGCGAACTCCTCGCGGTGCGCCGACAGCGGTTCCATGCCGCGGACCAGGGTGCTCAGCTCCCGGAAGCGGGCCATCTCGGCATGGGCGGCGGACTCCATGCGCGCCAGTACGGCGGCCCGGTCGGCGTCGCCGAGCAGCCCGCTCAGCACCTCGTCCGCCGCCGGCGACCCGGGGTCGACACCCCGCTCCAGCGCCTCGCCCGCCAACTGCACCAGCCGGCTCATGAACCACACGGACGTGCCCGCCGGAACGTCCGGCCCCCGGTCCGCCGCGTTGAACTCGATCATCTCGCGCATCCGCGCGCGAAAGCCCCGGTCCTGGATCAGCTCGGCCAGCTCCACCCAGGCGTCGACCTGTTCGGGTGTCGGGTCGTCCGGCAGATCGCCGATGCTGAACCGCAGCCGGGTACGGATGTCGGGGTCGGCGGTGTCCAGACCCCCGAAGGTCTCCTCCATGAAGTCGTCGATGATGCGCCCGCGTTCGGCGGCCGAGAGCCGCGCCAGCTTGTTCATGAGTGTCATCTCCTCCGCGGTCGAGCCGCGTCGCGCCACGGTCGACAGCACCGCCCGGGTCACCTTCAGCGACCTGATCTGCGTGTCCAGCGCCGCCACATGGGCAGCCGCCACTTCCGCCACCGTCGTCTCGCCCGCCAGCACCCGGCGCACGTCACCGAGCCCCAGTCCGAGTTCGCGCAGGGTGCGGATCAGCTCGAGGCGGGCCACGGACCCGGCGTCGTACAGCCGGTAGCCGCCCGCGGACCGGGCGACCGGGGGCAGCGCGCCCTCGTCCGACCAGTAGCGGATGGTGCGGACGGACAGGCCGGTGCTCCGGGACAGTTCGCCGATGGTGAGAAGGCCGGTGCCGTCGTCGATCATGTCTGCGAGTCTGGGCCTTCCAGTGGGTGGAGACTCAAGCGGCGGGGGACAGTCATGCCCGGCACTCTGCGCGACATTCTGGACGCGGCGGCCCGTGGGGTCTTCCCGCCGCCCGACGGCGGCACCATGGTCGTGCGCCAGCACTCGCCGCGTGACGCCGGAGTCCTCGCCTTCACCGCGCACTCCGTGGTCTTCACCGACGAGGACGAGGGGTGGGTGCGCGCCGCGCTGAAGGCCGTCGACTGCGACGCGCTCGCCGCGGCCATGAATCCGCGGTTCCTCGCCGCGTTCATGGAGCGCACGGGGCGGTCGCACGACACGATCGATCTGCTGTCCGTCGCCGCCCCGCTCCCCGGCCCGCCGGACCTCGCGCTCACGGAGCTCGTCGGCCTCGGCCATCCCCGGGTCGCCGGGTCCCGCAGACGGCGAGACGGCGTGCGGGCGTGGGCCGCGGACGGCGGGGTCCTCGTTCTCGGGTACGGGATCGGCGGGCGCCTGGAGGTCGCGGTCGAGGTGGACGAGGGCGTACGGCACCGGGGGCTGGGGCGGACGCTCGCGTCGGCGGCGCGGCACCTCGCCGACGAGCCGGTCTGGGCGCAGGTGGCGACGGGGAACGCCCGCAGTCTGCGGGCGTTCCAGGCGGCCGGTTACCGTCCCGTCGGTGCGGAGGCGCTGCTCAGCGCGTACTGAACCGGCGTGCGTCGTTCCGGCCGCTGGGTGCCGGGGCCGTCAACGGGCGTCCTCCTAGCGGAAGATGCCGGTGTGGCCGAGCGAGTACCGGCCCGGCTGGGGGTAGACGGCGAGGCCGTGCGGGCCGCTGCCGACGGGGATGCGGGCGAGCTGGACCCCGGTGCGGGTGTCGATGGCGTACACCTCCGCGTTGTAGCGGCCGGAGAGCCACAGGATCTTGCCGTCCGCCGAGACGCCGCCCATGTCGGGGCTGCCGCCGTCGGGCAGGCGCCACTTCTTGGTGAGCCGGTTCTGGGTGAAGTCGAAGATGGAGATGGTGCCTTCGCCGCGGTTGGAGATGTACATCTCGCGCGAGTCCCGGCTGACGTACAGGCCGTGGCAGCCCTTGCCCGTGTGCAGCAGGGTCGGTTCGGTGAACTTGTCGCCGTCCAGGACCCACACGCCGTCGGCCATCATGTCGGCGATGTAGAACTTCTTGCCGTCCGGGGAGATCTTCACGTCCTGCGGCATCGCTCCGTGGAACGGCAGCTTCTGCTTGCCGATCACCTTCATCCGCTCGGTGTCGACCTTCAGCAGTTCGCCGCTGAACTCGCAGGACACGATGAAGTAGCGGCCGTCCGGGGAGAAGTCGGCGTGGTTGACGCCGTAGCAGCTGACCGGCTCCGTCTTGACGCGCTTCATGGTGTGCGCGTCACGGAAGACCAGCTCGCGGTCGAGGGAGGCCATGACGACGGCGTACTTGCCGTTGGGCGTGAAATAGAGGTTGTACGGGTCGTGCACATCGACCGGCTCGCCCGCCTTGCCGGTCCTCGGGTCGATGGGGGTGAGGGTGTTGCCCCGGTCGTTGTTGACCCACAGGGTCTTCATGTCCCAGGAGGGGACGACGTGTTGGGGCTGATTGCCGACCGGGATCGTCTCGATGACCTCGTACGTCTTCGGGTCGATGACCGAGACCGTGTTGGAGTTGGTGTTGGGCACGTAGACGCGGGACGGGAAGTCCTTGACCACCGGGGAGAGCCGGTTCGGACGGTCGGCGGCGTAGACGTCCGTCGGGTCCAGCAAGGGGGGCATGCCGGGCAGACCCTGGACCGCCTTCTTCTTCGGCGGGGCGGGCTGGACGGCGGCCTTGGTGCCGAGGGCTTCGTCGGCATGGTCCCGGGAGGGGCCGCCGCAGCCCGCGAGGGCGGCGAGTGCGGTGAGGGCGGCGCCGGCGATCAGGACGCGGTGCAGGGGGGAGGGTGGCGTCAGCATCAGCTCAGCAGCTCCGTGGTGGTGACCGCGCGCATGCCGCGGCGGTCGAGTTCGTGCAGGAGGGCGGGGAGGGCGGCGACCGTGTCGGCGTAGCCGAAGTGCAGGCTCACGACGGAGCCGGGGCTCACTTCGGCCAGAACCTTGCGGGTGACCGCGGCGGCTCCCGGCGAGGTGTAGTCGAGGGAGTCGACGTCGTAGGAGAGCGTGTGCGGGTAGCCCGCGTCGCGGGCGAGGCGTTCGACCAGCGGGGAGGCCCGGGGGCTGCGGGACGGCCGGAACCAGGTGCCGATCGAACCGGTGAGCTGCTTGAGGCGGTCCGCGCAGCCCTGGATCTCCGCGGCCGCCTCCGTCGGCGACATCGCGTTGATGTCGAGGTGACGGAGGGTGTGATTGCCGAGGTCGTGGCCGCCGTCGAGGATGCGGCGGGCGAGGCCCGGGTGCTCGTCCAGCCAGGTGCCCACGGCGAGGACGGTGACCCGGGCGCCGGCCCTCTCGGCTTCGCCGAGAAGCGAGTTGGCGACGGCGGGGTCGCCCTGGCCGTGGAAGGTGAGGGCCACCTTGGGCGGGTGGGTGCGGGGGCCGTGGGTGATGGCGGGGGGCTGGGCGGGATAACGGCGGGGGGCGGGGGCGAGCGCGGGGGCTCCGCGGGTCGCGCTGGCGGGGGGTGCGCTGGGTGCGGCCGGCGGTGGGGTGACGGGGTGGGACTGGGCGGCTCTGGGCGCGGAACAGCCTGCGGTGACTCCGGCGGTGAGGGTTCCTGCGGTGAGCGCGAGTCCCGTGAGCAGGGCCGCGCGCCGGGGCGGGGCGGGGGCTGCGTGGTCTTCGGCGGGCGTGGTCACCGGACCATTTAAGAGTGAATCGGCCGAAAAACCGGCGATTGGTCCGCTTGGATGGTGGTGCGGGTCGCTTTGCGATCTCGGGCGTGGGGTCGCACGGGGTCGGCGGAGCCCGTAAGCGGAGCAAGATCCCCTGCTTTTGGATCAGTCGGGCCGGTCTGCGATAGTCAGAGACGCGACCTCCACCCATTGACCCGGGCCACGGTTGTCGTCGGTGGCGCGGTTCACACCCCAATTCGTTCCGCGGCGCCCCAGAGGCCCCGGCTGCCCAGCGGCCGGGGCTTTTGCGTACGGCGGGGCGGGTCAGCGGTCGGCGACGCGCATCTCGAACCAGGTGGTCTTGCCGCGGGGCAGCAGGTCGACACCCCAGCGGTCGGAGAGCTTGTCGACGAGGAAGAGGCCCCGTCCGCTCAGGTCCATGTCCTGGACCGGCATGAGACAGGGAAGGCCGCGGGAGGGGTCACGGACCTCGATACGGATCCAGCCGCGGCGGCGGCGCATACGGAGTCCGAACACGCGGGCGCCGGTGTGCCGCACGGCGTTGCCGACGAGTTCGGAGACGAGTAAGACCGCGTCCTCGGTCATCTTCGGGGACAGCCCCCACTGCCGCAGCACCACGACCTGGGTGAGCCGCCGCGCGGTGGCGGCGGACTCCGGGCGGGACGGCAACGGCACCTCTCCCTCGGTGGGATTGCCGAACAACTCCAGTGCCTTGAGCGCCCGTTCGTCCTCGACCGCAGGCGTCCAGCGCGCCGCGGTCGCACTTCCGTGCCGCCGCGGCTGTTCGATACCCTCCAGCCCCGCCATGCCCCCATCATGGCCGTCCAGAACCCCCTTCGGGGCCGTTCCGGAGGAATACGCCCCCCGGAACACGACATTCCGCACCGTCCGATCGGCATATGCCAGAGGCAGTTCGGGGGCGGCGAGGGCCCGCCCGACCTGCCGGAACAGGCCGGTCGGGGGCAATCACCACCGCCCCCCGACAAGGTGCGCTTAAGGTTGTCTTAAGGCTGGCATAAACCGCCCCATCGGGGGACGCCGGGTAAGACATCGCGTCAACTGCAAGTGGATCAGCGGAAATGACAGCGCCGCGGCGGACGGCTCAGAGGAACTTCGCCTTGCCGGGACCCTCCTCCACGAAGCTCCGCATTCCCCGCTCCCGGTCCTCCGTCGCGAACAGGCCCGCGAACCAGTTCCGCTCGATGGTCAGGCCGGTATCGATGTCCGTCTCCAGACCCGCGTCGATCGATTCCTTCGCGGCGCGCAGCGCGATCGCCGGGCCCTGCGCGAGCCGGGCGGCCCAGGTGTGCGCGGCGGTGTAGACCTCGGCGGCGGGCACGATCCGGTCGACCAGGCCGAGCGTGAGGGCCTCGTCGGCCTTCACCATGCGGCCGGTGAAGATGAGGTCCTTGGCCTTGGAGGGGCCGATCAGCCGGGACAGGCGCTGGGTGCCGCCGGCGCCCGGGATCAGGCCGAGCAGGATCTCCGGCTGGCCCAGCTTGGCGTTGTCCGCGGCGATGCGGTAGTCGGCGCAGAGCGCCAGTTCGCAGCCGCCGCCGAGCGCGTAGCCGGTGACGGCGGCGACGACCGGCTTGGGGATGCGGGCGACGGCGGTGAAGGAGTCCTGCAGGGCCCGGGACCTTACGACCATCGCGGCGTGGTCCATGGCCTGCATCTCCTTGATGTCCGCGCCCGCCGCGAACACCTTCTCCCCGCCGTACAGCACCACCGCGCGGACGTCCGGCCGGGACGTGGCCTCCTCGGCGAGCTCCTTGAGGCGGTCCTGCGTCGCGACGTCCAGGGCGTTCATGGGAGGGCGGTCCAGGCGGATGGTTCCCACGCCTTCGGCCACTTCGAGATGCACAGTCATGGAAGCAGGTTAGTGGCCGTTAACGACAGCGGGCCGGGTGTGCTGAGTCACAGCACACCCGGCCCGCCGGAGACAGGTCACGAAGACCGGTCAGTTGGACCGGTTACTTGGTCCAGTCCGACCAGGACATGTTCCAGCCGTTGAAGCCGTTGTCCGGGGCGACCGTCTTGTCGTTGGAGTTCTTCACGACCACCACGTCGCCGATCATCGAGTTGTCGAAGAACCAGGCCGACGGCACCTTGCCGTCGTAACCGCCCCGCACGTCGCGCAGGCCGATGCAGCCGTGGCTCGCGTTGTAGTTGCCGAAGGCGCCGCCACCCCAGTAGTTGCCGTGGATGAAGGTTCCCGAGTTGGTCAGACGCTGGGCGTGCGGCACGTCCTTGATGTCGTACTCGCCGCCGTAGCCGACCGTCTCGCCGTTCATACGGGTCACCTTGAGGCGCTCGCTGATGACCATCTGGCCGTTCCAGGTGTCGTAGCCCGGCTTGCCCGTGGTGATCGGGATGCTCTTGAGGACCTTGCCGTCACGCTTGACGACCATCTTGTGGGTCTTGGCGTCGACGGTGCTGACCTGGCTGCGGCCGATCGTGAACTTCACGGTCCTGGCCTGCTTGCCGTAGACACCGGGGCGGCCCTCGACACCGTCGAGGTTGAAGTGCACGGTGACCTTCGTACCGGCTGCCCAGTACTCCTCGGGACGGAAGTCGAGACGGTCGTTGCCGAACCAGTGGCCCTGGACGTCGACCGCCGGCTCGGTCTTGAAGGTGATGGCCTTCTCGACGTCCTCGGGGTGCGTGATGCCCCGGGTGAAGTGGATCGAGAACGGCATCCCGACGCCCACCTTGGAACCGTCCTCGGGCGTGTAGATGCCGACGAAGGTGTTCTTCGGGGTCAGCGTGGTGAACGCGGCCTCCTCGGCCGCCTCACGGCCGCCGGAGTCCTTGGCCACCGCGTGGACCTTGTACTTGGTGGCCGCGGCGAGGTGGGTCGAGGGCGTCCAGGTGGCGCCCCCGTCCGTGATGCTGCCCTCGACCGCGTTGCCCTTGGTGTCCTTGACCTCGACCTCGGTCAGCTTGCCCTTGGCCGCGGTCACCTTGAGGGCGCCGCTGGTCTTCACGTCGGCGGCGCCGTCCTTCGGGGCGATGGTCACCACTGCCTGCGAGGACTTGGTGTCCGCCGTGCCGCTGGAGCCCTTGCCCTTGCCGTCGCCGGAGCCGGACCCCTGGTCCGAACTCCCTCCCCCGCCGCAGGCGGTCACGGCGAGCAGCAGAACTCCCAGCAGCAGTGCCAGAATTCCCTTGCTCTTGCGTGTCCGCGCGCCAACCGACGCCCCCGATATCGGTCGCCCGTTCAAAATTGTTTCTCCCCTCGCACGGCCTGATCAGGCCCGCACTCCAGCGCGTCCCACGCGCGTATCGCGCTAATTAATCACACGACCTGGAGCGATGGCTCCCTGGGAAGGTCACCGTTCAGTCCCAACTTCGGCCGTACGGGGCGCGGCTGGAGCCCACCGTGCGCATACCCGTATATCGGGTTACTTCACCGCTCCACCCGCTTTCCACGCCTTCCAGCCCATGTTCCAGCCACCGAGTCCGTTGTCGGGGGCGACCAACTTGTCCTTGCTGTGCACGACCTCGATGACGTCCCCGATGAGGCTGCGGTCGAAGAACCAGCCTGCCGGGGTGTCCGAGCTGCCGCCCTTCACGTCCCGCAGGCCCACGCAGCCGTGACTCACGTTGGCGTTGCCGAAGGCGTCCGGCGCCCAGTAGTTGCCGTGCAGGAAGGTGCCGGAGTCGGTGAGGCGCATCGCGTGCGGGACGTCCGGGATGTTGTACTCGCCGCCGAAACCGACCGTGCGGCTGTTCATCCGGGTCACTTCGAGCATCTCCGTGACGACCATCTTCCCGTTGTACGTCGTCGTCCTGGGCGCCCCTGCCGTGATCGGCACCGTGGCGAGGAGGCTGCCGTCGCGGCGTACCTCCATGGTGTGCGCGCGGGCGTCGACCAGGGAGAGCTGGCTGCGTCCGACGGTGAACGAGAAGGTCTTGGACTGGAGTCCGTACACGCCCGGTGCCGCTTCGACATCGCGCAGCCGCAGTTGCACGGTGACCTTCGTGCCCGGCTTCCAGTACCGCTCGGGACGGAAGTCGACGCGGCCGTCGCCGAACCAGTGCGCGCGGATCGCGACCGCCGGCCGCGCCTCCACATGGATGGCGCGCTCCACGGCGGCCCGGTTCTCGATCTCCCGGTTGAACTCGAGGGAGACGATCATGCCGGTGCCGACGGTGGACCGGTTCTCCGGCGTGACGTATCCGATGAACCGCTCGTCGGGGACGGCCGTGGTGAACGTGGTGTGCCGTGCCGAGCGCCGCCCCTGCCCGTCCAGGGCCACCACGTCGACCGTGTACTTGGCGGCCAGGGCGAGCCGCGCTTCGTCCGGCTTCCAGCTCAGACCGTCGTCGGCGATGTGCCCCGGCACCGGAGCCTCCTGGGCGTCCTGCGACTTGACGACCTTCACGGACTCCAGGCGCCCGCTGGGCACCTGTACCCGCAGCGTCTCCCGCGGGCGTACGCCCTTGGTGTCGTCGTCGGGCGAGACGTGGATGACGTCCTCGGGCGAACGTGGTTTGCCGAACGCCTCACCGATCCCCTTCGAGATCCCGTCGGAGGTGCAGCCGGAGGCTCCGGCCAGCAGGCCGGCCCAGGTCAGTACGGCGGCCAGCGCGGCCCCTGCGCGCCGCGCGCGCGTCTGTACGTGCTTCACAAGGGACCCAACGACGCCGCCCCTCCGGGGAAACGTGAGTGCGAGCCACGCTCTGGGCAGAACAGTGGGGAGGACGACGCGACAAGGAGCTGCGGCCGGGACGCCGTGCACCCTTTTTCGTGCCGTTCCACGAGCCGTGGGAGGCTGACCGGTGTCGAGCGCACCCGAGCAGGAGGCGGTCCACGAGGGACGTGCCGCGGGCGGCGGGCTGCCCGCGCAGACCGCCATGGACCCGGCGGAGCAGTCCGCCGCCGCACCGCCGGCCACGGAGCCCGCGGCGGGGCCGGCCGCTCCCGCGGTGAACGGCGCACGGCGCCACGCGTCGCCCCCCGTCTCCGTGTGGCCGGGTGCTCCGACTCCGCTCGGAGCACGCTTCCGGGTCGGGCCCGACGGCACCACGGGCACCAACTTCGCGCTGTGGGCGGGCGGTGCGGAGGCCGTCGACCTGTGCCTCTTCGACGAGAAGGGCGCCGAGACACGCGTCCCGCTCACCGAACTCACCCACGAGATCTGGCACGGCTTCGTCCCCGGTGTGTACCCCGGCCGCCGCTACGGCTTCCGGGTGCACGGCCGCTGGGACCCGTGGACCGGCGCCCGCTGGAACCCGGCGAAGCTGCTCCTCGATCCGTACGCCCGTGCCGTGGACGGCGACTTCAGCCTGCCGCCGGAGGTGTACGGGCATGTCCGGGACTGGCCCCAGCAGCAGGTCGCCGACACCGTGCGCGACGACCGCGACTCGGCGCCCTTCGTCCCCAAGGGCGTCGTCGTCCAGGACGACGACGACTGGTCGGACGACCACCGCCCGAAGACCCCGTGGGCGGACTCGGTGATCTACGAACTTCACGTCCGTGGATTCACCCGTCTGCACCCCGGGATCCCGGAGGACCTGCGCGGGACGTACGCGGGACTGGCGCACCCGGCCGCGGTCGAGCACCTGGTGAACCTCGGGGTGACGGCGGTGGAGCTGCTGCCGGTGCACCAGTTCGCGCACGAGGACCATTTGCTGCGCCGGGGTCTGAAGAACTACTGGGGCTACAACTCGATCGGCTACTTCGCCCCGCACGCGGGATACGCCGCCTCCGGCACGACCGGCCAGCAGGTCGGCGAGTTCAAACGGATGGTGCGCGCGCTGCACGCGGCCGGGATCGAGGTCATCCTCGACGTGGTCTACAACCACACCGCGGAGGCGGGCGAGCTGGGCCCGATGCTGTCGCTGCGCGGCATCGACAACCGCGGCTACTACCGGCTCCAGTCCGACGCCCGCCGCTACGCGGACTACACCGGGTGCGGCAACACCCTGCACGTCGTGCAGCCGCAGGTGCTGCGGCTGATCACGGACTCGCTGCGGTACTGGGTGACCGAGATGGGCGTCGACGGCTTCCGCTTCGACCTGGCGGCCGCCCTGGCCCGGTCCATGCACGACGTCGACATGCTGTCGCCGTTCCTCGCCGTCATCGCGCAGGATCCCGTACTGCGCCGGGTGAAGCTGATCGCCGAGCCGTGGGACGTCGGCTCAGGCGGCTATCAGGTAGGCGCCTTCCCGCCCCTGTGGACGGAGTGGAACGACCGTTACCGCAACGCCGTCCGGGACTTCTGGCGCGGTGCGCTGCCCGACGTACGGGACCTGGGCTACCGCCTGTCCGGGTCGAGCGACCTGTACGCGTGGGGCGGACGGCGTCCGTACGCCTCCGTCAACTTCGTGACCGCGCACGACGGTTTCACCCTGCGGGACCTCGTGTCCTACGAGCGCAAGCACAACGAGGCGAACGGCGAGGGCAACCGGGACGGCACCGACGACAACCGGGCCTGGAACGGCGGGACGGAGGGCGAGAGCGAGGACGAGCGCGTACAGGCGCTGCGGCGGCGCCAGTTGAGGAATCTACTGACGACGCTGCTGCTGTCGACCGGGGTGCCGATGCTGGTCGCCGGGGACGAGTTCGGGCGCACCCAGCGGGGCAACAACAACGCCTACTGCCAGGACAACGAGATCAGCTGGGTCGACTGGTCGCAGCTCGACGACCCCGGCTGGCGGGCGCTGTTCGAGCTGACGGCGCGCCTGATCGCGCTGCGGCACGAGCATCCCGTGCTGCGCCGCCGGGCGTTCTTCTCCGGGCGGGCCCATTCGGCCGACGGACTGCGGGACCTGGCCTGGTTCACCGCGCGGGGCACCGAGATGACGGAGCGGGACTGGTACGCGCCCGCCGCGACCCTCGGCATGTATCTGTCCGGCCGGGACATCCCCGGCCGGGACGCGCGGGGCAACCCGGTCGTCGACGACAGCTTCCTCGCCGTGCTGCACGCCGGGGACCGGCCGGCGGGGTTCGACCTGCCGGGGATGCCCTGGGCCGCGCGGTACGAGGTGCTCGTGGACACCTCGCGGGAGGAACAGACCGAGGCGCCCGGCGTCGTGCACCGGGCGGGAACGGCGATCACGGTGCCGGCGCGGTCCGTGCTGCTGCTGAAGGTCTGCTGAGAGCGAGCCCGGACGCCCGGCCCGGCCGGCGTCCGCGCGCTGGTCCCGGGCTCCTCGAACGATTCAGGTGCGCCGAAAACTCGGTGGGCACTGTCAGTGGTGAAACGTAGGCTCGCCCGTGATGCCCACACCAGATGCAGCCGCCCCGCGCCACCCGGACCGTTCGACCGTACGCAGCCTGCTGCGCCTGTGGCCGTATGTGCGGCCGGTGCGGGCCCGCCTGTTCAGCGCGGCGTTCGTCGCGGTGCTCGCGTCCTGCATGGCGCTGGTGTTCCCACTGGTCCTGAAGTGGATGGTGGACGGTCCGGTCGCCGGGCACGATCCGGCGGGCGTGTGGCTCGGCGCGCTGGTTCTGCTGCTGCTCGGCATCGCCGAGGCCGGTCTGTTCGGGCTGCGCCGGTGGCTGGTGGCACGGCCGCTGGCCGGGGTCGAGGCGGCCATGCGCGCCGATCTGTACCGGCATCTGCAACGCCTGCCGGTCGCCTTCCACGACCGCTGGGCCTCGGGCCAGCTGCTGTCCCGGGGAACCACCGACCTGATGCTGGTCCGCATGTTCCTGGCGTTCCCGCTGACGTTCCTGCTGGTGAACGCCGTGACGATTTCCGCGGGCATCGCCATCATGCTGGCCCAGGAATGGACCCTCGGGCTGGTGCTCCTCGCCCCGGCCATCCCCGTCATGATCGTCTGCTGGCTCTTCGAGCGGCGCTACTCGCAGGTGGCGCGGCAGGCGCAGGACCAGGTCGGCGACCTCACGACGGTGGTCGAGGAGAGCGTGCTCGGCATCCGGATCATCAAGGGGTTCGGACGGCATCGCAGCCAGGCGCGCGCGTTCCGCGACCTGTCCAGGACGCTGCGCGGCACGGAACTCGTCAAGGCCCGTCTGCTCGCCTCCATCTGGGCCGTCATCGTCACGCTGCCCGAATTCGCCATCGGCGCCGCCCTCGTCCTCGGCACGGTCCAGGTCGCCGACGGCCACCTCTCCGCGGGCACGCTGGTCGCGTTCCTGTCGACCGCGCTCGCCCTGCGCTGGCCCGTCGACTCCATCGGCTTCCTCCTCGCGATGAGCCAGGAGGCGGGGACGGCCACGGAACGGTACTTCGAGGTGATGGACGCGACACCGGAGTCGGGTTCCGGCGCGGCGGAGCCGGAGCCGGAGACAGAGACAGACACAGAGACAGCCGCGGACACCGGCACCGGCACCGGCACCGGCACCGAGGGCGGACTGCGGTTCCACGGTGTCGAGTTCCGCTACCCCGACGCCCCCGCGGACGCGCCGCCCGTGCTGGTCCACATCGACCTGTACGTCCGCCCCGGCGAGAGCATGGCCCTCGTCGGTGCCACCGGCAGCGGCAAGACCACCCTCACCGCGCTCGTCCCCCGCCTCCACGAGGTGACGTCCGGCCGGATCACCCTGGACGGCCGGGACATCACCGCGATGCCGCGCGAGGAGCTGCGCGAACTCGTCGCCGTCGCCTTCGAGGAGCCCACCCTCTTCTCGGCCACCGTCGGCGAGAACGTCCTCATGGGCGCCCCGGAGACCGCCGGGCGGGCGGAATTGGACCGTGCGCTCGCCGTCGCGCAGGCCGACTTCGCGCACGCTCTGCCCCAGGGCACGGCGACGCAGGTCGGCGAGCAGGGCCTCAGCCTCTCCGGCGGGCAGCGACAGCGGCTCGCGCTGGCCCGGGCGGTGGTCGGCCGGCCCCGCTTCCTGGTGCTCGACGACCCGCTGTCGGCGCTGGACGTGCACACCGAGGCGGCGGTCGAGGCCGCCCTGCGCCGGGTACTGGCGGAGACGACCGCACTGATCGTGGCGCACCGCCCGTCCACGGTCCTGCTGGCCGACCGCGTGGCCCTGCTCTCCGGCGGCCGTGTCGCGGCGGTCGGCACCCACCACGAACTGCTGCGCACGCATGCCGAGTACGCCCATCTGATGTCGGGTGCAGAGGAGGACGGCCGATGACGGCGGCGCCCACGACCACCGCGCCGAACAAGGAACCGGACAAGGGACCGAACCAGGGATCGAGCCAGGCACCGAACCAGGGACCGAATCAGGGATCAAACGAGGAACCGGGCAAGGGACCGCTCGCGGGGCCCGCCGAGGGACCCGCCCAGGGACCCGGCACGGGCCCCGCCCAGGGACCCGACACCGGACCCGCACAGGGACCCGACGACGGGCGGCGGAAGGACCGGGCCGGTCGGGAACCCGAGCCGCACACCGATCCCTTCGACCGCGACACCCTCCCCACTCCCCCGGGCGCGACCGCGACGCTGCTGCGCTCGCTGCTCGCCCCGCTCAGGGCCCGGGTGGTCGTGACGACCGTTCTGCTGCTGCTCCAGCAGGCCGCCGTGCAGGCGGGCCCACTGCTGGTGGCCTTCGCCATCGACCGCGCCGTACCCGCGTTCCGGCAGGACGACCACGGGCCGCTGATCGCCGTCGGTGTCGCCTACCTGCTGTGTTCGGCGGCCTCCGGCGGACTCCAGTACGCGTTCATCACGGCCTCGGCCCGGGTCAACCAGGACGTGCTGCTCGATCTGCGCGGCCGGATCTTCCGGCACGCCCAGGCGCTCAGCATCGACTTCCATGAGCGCTACACCTCGGGCCGGCTGATCTCCCGCTCCACGACGGACGTCGAGTCGCTGCGCGAACTGCTCAGCGAGGGCCTCCAGGAGCTCGTCACGGTCATCCTGTCCTTCGTCTACATCTCGGCGATGCTGCTCTGGCTGGACGTCGGCCTGGGCGCGGTCGCGGTGGTCTCCTTCGTGCCGCTGTACCTGCTCATCCACCGCTACCAGCACCGGGCGGGCCGCATCTTCGCCGTCCGGTCGACGACGATCGCCGCCGTCATCGTGAAGTTCGCGGAGACGATGAACGGCATCCGGCCGGTACGCGCGTTCCGCAGGGAGGCCGCCAACGAAGCGGACTTCCGGGTGCTCAACCAGCGGCACGAGAGGACGAACGGCGACGCCCTGCTGGAGATGGCCCGCTATGTCGTCGGCTCCCGTCTCGTCGCCAACACGGCGGTCGCGGGCATCGTGCTGTGGGGCTCCTACCGGGTGGCTTCGGGTTCGCTGGCGCTCGGTGTGCTCGCCGCGTCGGTCCTCTATCTGCGCCGGCTGTACGACCCGATCGACCGTCTCGGCATGTTCCTGAACTCCTACCAGTCCGCGGCGGCCTCGATGGAGAAGATCGCCGGTCTGCTGGCCCAGACGCCGTCCGTGCCGGAGCCTTCCGTGCCGCGGCAGCTGCCGGCGCTCGCCTCCGAACACCCCGGCCGCGAGGTCGTCTTCGACGAGGTCCGCTTCACGTACCGCACCGGCGGGGAGGTCCTGCCGTCCTTCTCGCTCACGCTTCCCGCCGGACAGACGGTGGCCGTGGTCGGCTCGACCGGCGCCGGCAAGTCGACGCTGGCCAAACTCCTGGCCCGGTTCTACGACCCCTCCGACGGACGGGTCCTGCTCGACGGCGTCGATCTGCGCGAGCTGTCGGAGCCCGAGTTGCGGCGCGGGGTGGTCATGGTGACCCAGGAGGCGTTCCTGTTCTCGGGCACGGTCGCCGAGAACATCGCGATCGGCCGCCCGGAGGCGTCCCGCGAGGAGATCGAGCAGGCCGCGAAGGCGATCGGCGCGCACGACTTCATCAGCGCCCTGCCCGACGGCTACGACACGGACGTCCGCAAGCGCGGCGGCCGTATCTCCGCGGGCCAGCGCCAACTGGTGGCCTTCGCACGGGCTCTGCTCGCCGACCCGGCCGTCCTGATCCTCGACGAGGCGACCAGTTCCCTGGACATCCCGGGTGAACGGGCCGTGCAGCGCGCCATGTCGACGGTGCTGCGGGGCCGTACGGCGGTGGTCATCGCGCACCGGCTGTCGACGGTGGAGATCGCCGACCGGGTGCTGGTGATGGAGCACGGACGGGTCGTCGAGGACGGCACGCCCGCCGAACTCGTCGCGGGGACCGGCCGGTTCGCCGATCTGCACCGGGCATGGCGCGACAGTCTCGTATAGCGGTGGACGGCGGGTGGAGGGAGCGGAGGGGCGGATGATCGACGCGTACGCGGAACCGGGGACACCGGATCGCCGGGGCGGCTGGCGGTTCCTGTGGTGGCTGGTCACCCGGCAGGCGGGCCGTTCGGTCACCGGCGCGGTGGTCGCCACCGTGTGGATGGGGCTCACGGCGCTGACGCCGTATCTGCTGTCCCGGGCGATCGACGACGGTCTGGAGCCGGGCGACGGGACGGCGCTGGCCGGCTGGACGGCGGCCGTGCTGGGTACCGGGGTGTTCAACGCCTGGCTGGGTGTCGTACGGCACCGCACGATGACCAAGGTCCGGATGGACGCCAACTTCCGTACGGTCAAGGTCGTCGTCGAGCACGCGGCCCGGCTCGGTGCGGCGCTCTCGCGGCAGATCGGAACGGGGGAGGTCGTCACGGTCGGAGTCGGCGACGTACAGACGATCAGCTGGTCGCTGACCGTGGTCGGCCCCGGTCTGGCCGCGGTCGTCACTTACGGCGTGGTGGCCACGCTGCTGCTGCCGGTCTCGGTGCTGCTGTCCGTGGTGATCCTGCTCGGGGTGCCGCTGATCGCCGTCCTCGTCGGGCCGTTGACGGTCCGGCTCCAGGGGACCGAGACCGGGTACCGCGAACGGCAGTCCGTCCTGACGGCACGGATCGGCGATCTCGCGGGCGGTCTGCGCGTCCTGAACGGCCTCGGCGGCAAAGGGCTGTACGCGGACGCGTTCCGCCGCGACTCGCAGCGGCTGCGGGAACAGGGGTACCGGGTCGGCGCGGTGACCAGCTGGATCCAGGCGCTGGGCATGGGGCTGCCGTCTCTCTTCCTGGCCGTGGTGACCTGGATCGCCGCCCGGCTGGCCGCCCAAGGGGCCATCACCATTGGGGAGTTGGTGTCCGCGTACGGTTATGTCGCGGTCCTCGTCCTGCCGGTGTACTTCTTCATCGACTGCGCCTACGAACTCTCCCGGGGCGTGGTCGCCGCCCGGCGCGTCGTACGGTTCCTGTCCCTGGAGCCCGTCACGGGGCCCGCTGACGCGCTGGACGCCCCGGGGTCCCCGGCCGTGCTGCACGATCCGGAGTCCGGGGTCCGGGTGGTCCCGGGGAGACTGACCGCGCTGGCCGGCGCCCGCTCCGCGGAGTCGGAGGCCGTGGTGGACCGGCTCGGCCGGTACGCGGCGTCGGACGTGACCTGGGGCGGCGTACGGCTCGACGAGGTCGCCCTGACCCAGGTGCGCGAGCGGATCCTGGTCGCCGACAACGAGGCCGACCTGTTCGCGGGCACCCTGCGCGAAGTCGTCGGGGGGGCGCCGGGACCCCGACGAGGAGACCATCGCCCGGGCCGTGCGCGCGGCCGCGGCCGACGACGTCGTCCTCGGCCTGCCGGGCGGTCTCGACTCGGCCGTCGACGCGCAGGGCCGGAGTCTGTCCGGCGGTCAGCGGCAGCGGGTGCGGCTCGTGCGCGCGCTCCTCGCCGACCCGGAGGTGCTGCTCGCCCTGGAGCCGACCTCGGCGCTCGACGCCCACACCGAGGCGGCCGTCGCGACCCGGCTGCGCGCCGCGCGCTCGGGCCGTACGACGGTCGTGACCAGCACCTCGCCGCTCGTGCTGGACCGCGCGGACACGGTCTGCTTCCTGGTCGACGGCAAGTCCGCGGCCACGGGCACCCACCGCGAACTCCTCAGGACGGAGCCGGGATACCGGGCTTTGGTGGCCCGCGACTTGGAGGCCGACGGGGAACCGGGGACGGACTCCGGCCTGGAGACGGACCCGGGCGCGACGACCGACGCGGACCCGGCGGCGGACGGGCGTCGGGAGACGGACGCGCGTGTGACGGCCGGTACGGCTCCGGAGGCCGACGCGGGCGTGGTGGCCCGTACGGACCCGGAGGTCGACGCGGGCCCGGTGGCGGGCCTGGACGAGGAGGTCGTGCGGTGAGTGTCCATCTGCCGGTGGCGGGGCGCGCCGATGTACGGCGGGCGGCGGTGCGGCTGATCCGGGCGGACGGGCAGGTGTTCGCCGCCGTGCTCGGGCTCAACGCGCTGGCCGCCGCGGCCGGTCTGGTCGGCCCCTGGCTGCTCGGGCGGATCATCGACGACGTACGGGCCGGCGGCGGTGTGGAGGTGGTGGACGGGCCGGCGCTCGTCATCCTCGTGTCCGCACTGGCCCAGCTGCTGCTGGCGCGCTGGGCCCGCTACGTGGGCCACCGCTTCGGGGAGCGGACGCTCGCGCGGGTACGGGAGGAGTTCGTGGAGCGGACGCTGACGCTGCCCGCGTCGGTCGTGGAGCGGGCGGGCACCGGCGATCTGACGGCGCGCGGTACCGCCGACGTCACGGTGGTGGGCAAGACGCTGCGCGACACAGGACCTCAGCTGCTGATCTCCGGCGCGCAGGCGCTGTTCGTCCTCGCCGCCGTCTTCTTCATCGACCCGCTGCTCGGCTGCTGCGGATTGCTGGGCCTGGCCTGTATCTCGATCGCGCTGCGCTGGTATCTGCGTCGGGCGCGCACCGCCTATCTCGCCGAGGGCGCCGCCACCTCGGAGGTCGCCGAGATCCTCGCGGCCACCGCGTCGGGTGCCCGCACGGTGGAGGCGTTCGGGCTGGGCGAGCGCCGGATCCGGGCGAGCCGGGACGCGCTGGAGGTCTCCCGGGTGAGCCGGATGCGGACGTTGTTCCTGCGCAGCGTGTTCTTCCCGGCCGTGGACATCTCGTACGTCGTTCCGGTGGTCGCCGTGCTTCTGGTGGGCGGCGCGCTGCACGCCCGGGGCACGCTGAGCCTCGGCACGGTGGTCGCCGCGACGCTCTATCTGCACCGGCTCGCCGAGCCGCTGGACCAGATCCTGAACCAGGTCGAGCAACTGCAGAGCAGCGGAGCCTCGTTCGCCCGCGTGGAGGGCCTGGCCCGTGCGCCGCGCACCGTCCCGGCCGGCTCGCCCGCACCGGTGGACGACCGGATCGACGTCACCGGCGTGCGGTACGCCTACGACCGCGGCGGCGAGGTGCTGCGCGGGGTCGACCTGACGGTGCGGCCCGGGGAGCGACTGGCCGTCGTGGGCCCTTCCGGCGCCGGGAAGACCACGCTGAGCAGGCTGCTGGCGGGCGTCGACGCGCCGGGCAGCGGGACGGTGACGGTCGGGCGGGTGCCGGTCGTCGCCCTCGACCCCGAGCAGTTGCGCCGGCAGGTCGTACTCGTCACCCAGGAGCACCATGTGTTCCTCGGCACGGTCCGCGACAACCTGCTCATCGCCGAACCGGCCGCCGGTGACGCCGAGTTGTGGGCGGCGCTGGCGGCGGTCGGGGCCGACGACTGGGCCGGGGAGCTCCCGGACGGGCTGGACACCGAGCTGGGTCCCGAGGCCCTCCCCGTCGACGGCTCGCGCGCCCAGCAGCTGGCGCTGGCCCGGGTGGTGCTCGCCGACCCGCACACCCTGATCCTCGACGAGGCCACGGCGCTCCTCGACCCGACGACCGCCCGGCACACGGAACGCGCGCTGGCCGCCGTCCTCGAAGGCCGCACCGTCATCGCCATCGCCCACCGGCTGCACACCGCCCACGACGCCGACCGGGTCGCGGTGATGGAGGACGGCCGGCTGACCGAACTGGGCACGCACGAGGACCTGGTGGCGGCCGACGGCGCCTACGCGGCGCTGTGGCGTTCGTGGCACGGGGAGCGCCGGCCCGCCGACGGCTGATCGGGGGGCCGGTCACGGTGGCCGGCCGGGCACCCGCACCGCTGCTCCCCTGCTCCCTGCTTCTCACCCCTGCCGTCGCGTGTGTCCCTCCGGTGTCCCCCTAGGGCTTGTCCCGGATTCCCGTGCACCGGGTGCTCGGCTAGCCTCGCAAGCAGTGGCGCTCCCTCGGCCAGCCGATCAATTTCCGCACCGTACGGGTGCTTTACGGAGTTCCGATGCTAGCGATCACCCAGGACCGGTACGGCTCTCCCGACGAGCTGGAGCTGAGGGACGTCGACAAGCCGGTGCCGACCGGAAGCCAGGTGCTGGTGCGCGTGAAGGCGGTCTCGCTCAACGCCTACGACTGGCATCTCATGCGCGGCGATCCGTATCTGGCCCGGCTCTCGTTCGGCACCCGCCGGCCCAGGCAGCGGATCCGGGGGCGGGACTTCGCGGGGCAGGTCGAGGCGGTCGGCCCCGACGTGACGCGGCTGCGTCCCGGGGACGAGGTGTTCGGTGAGGCCGACGGGGCGTTCGCCGAGTACGTGTGCGCGCCGGACGACGTGGTGGAGACGAAGCCTGCGGGTCTGACCTTCGAGCAGGCCGCCGCACTGCCGCTGGCGGGGAACACCGCGCTGATCGGGCTGCGCGACGTCGCTCCGCTGCGGCCGGGACTGCGCGTCCTCGTCAACGGCGCGTCGGGCGGTGTCGGCACCTACGCCGTGCAGATCGCCAAGGCGTACGGCGCGGAGGTGACCGGCGTGTGCAGCGCGAGGAACGCGGACCTGGTGCGCTCGCTCGGCGCGGACCGCGTCATCGACTACGCCGCGGTGGACTTCACCCGCGAGGGGCAGCGTTACGACGTCGTGCTCGACCTGGTCGGCAATCGCTCCCTGACCGCGTTCCGGCGCGCGCTGACGCCCAAGGGGACGCTCGTGCTGTCCGGCGGCGGGGTGTCCGAGGGCGGCAGTCTCTTCGGGCCGATGGGGCTCATCCTGAGGGGACCGGCGGTGTCGCGCTTCGTCGGTCAGCGGATCCTCACCCTGACCGCGAAGCAGAGTGGGGCGAACCTCGCGACCCTGCGGGAACTCGTCGATTCCGGGAAGATCACCCCCGCCATCGACCGGACGTACGCGTCCTTGAGCGAGGTGCCGGAGGCCATCCGTTATCTGGAAGTGGAGCACGCCCGGGCGAAGGTCGTCGTCACGGTGTGACCCCGGCGGCCGCCCGGGCACCCGTCCCGGCGCGCGCTGTCGGTTCTCAACTCCCCGCAGGTCGGCGGGGATCCGGATCCCCCGCGGGCGTTCTCCCCGCGGGGCCGGTCGTTGCGGCGCCGTTCCCGGCGCGTGTCCGAGGAGCGAATTCCTCCTCACTCGCGAGGGAAGATCGGCGCACGCTCCGGCGGACAGTTCGTTTACCGAACATGACGCCCCGGACAACGGACCATTTCCGGCCAATGTGCTGACGCGGTCCTGACAGAAAGCGTCATCCCCTGCCACTCTTCCCTCGGCTACTTCACAGCAACCTCACAGCTATGCCAGCCGTGTCGTGCCGTACGACCCCATGCACCTGGTTCCGCGTAACGCCCAGTTCTGCCCGGACGGGTCACCCATCGTCCGGTCTCCCCTGGCCGCGCGACCCGCGGCCATGCAGAAGGAGTCAGTGTTGAGCAGCAGTTCTCCCCACAGACGCACCTCCCACATCACCAAGCGCCGCATCGCCGGTGTCGCCCTCGTCGGCGTCTCCGCCCTGCTGGCCGCGGCCGTCCAGTCGGGCGCCGCGAGCGCCGCCCCTGAGCAGGCCCCCCGGGCGGGCAAGGTCAACCCGGGCGCCGTCGCCATGAAGCTCACCGCCTCGCAGCGCGCCGAGCTGATACGCGACGCCAACTCGGCCAAGGCGGCCACCGCCAAGGACCTGGGCCTCGCCGCCGGCGAGAGCCTCGTGGCCCGGGACGTCATCAAGGACCACGACGGCACCGTCCACACCCGTTACGAGCGGACGTACGAGGGACTTCCGGTCCTCGGCGGCGACCTGGTCGTCGACACCGCCAAGTCCGGGAAGACCGGGCACGTCTACAAGGCGACGAAGGCCTCCCTCAAGGTCGCCACCCTCAAGCCCGCGGTCGCCGCCACCACGGCGGAGAAGCAGGCCCTGTCCGCCGCCAAGGCCGCCGGTTCGAAGAGCACCGCCGCCGACCGCGCGCCCCGCAAGGTGATCTGGGCGGCGAGCGGCAAGCCGACCCTCGCCTACGAGACCGTCGTCGGCGGCCTCCAGGACGACGGCACCCCCAACGAGCTGCACGTCATCACCGACGCCGCCACCGGCAAGAAGCTCTACGAGTACCAGGGCATCAAGAACGGCATCGGCAACACCCAGTACAGCGGCCAGGTGACCCTGACGACCACGCAGTCGGGCTCCACCTACACGCTGAACGACGGTGCGCGCGGCGCCCACAAGACGTACAACCTGAACCACGGGACGTCGGGCACCGGCACGCTGTTCTCGCAGACGAATGACACCTGGGGCAACGGCACCACGTCGAACGCCGCGACGGCCGGCGCCGACGCGCACTACGGCGCCGCGGAGACCTGGGACTTCTACAAGAACACCTTCGGCCGCAGCGGCATCAAGAACAACGGCGTGGGAGCGTACTCACGCGTCCACTACGGCAACGCGTACGTCAACGCGTTCTGGGACGACGGCTGCTTCTGCATGACGTACGGCGACGGGTCCGGGAACGCCGACCCGCTGACCTCGCTGGACGTGGCCGGCCACGAGATGAGCCACGGCGTCACCGCCAACACCGCGGGCCTCAACTACTCGGGCGAGTCCGGCGGCCTGAACGAGGCGACCTCCGACATCTTCGGCACCGGTGTCGAGTTCTACGCCAACAACGCCTCCGACGTGGGCGACTACCTCATCGGCGAGAAGATCGACATCAACGGCGACGGCACCCCGCTGCGCTACATGGACAAGCCGAGCAAGGACGGCGGCTCCAAGGACTCCTGGTACTCCGGTGTCGGCAACGTCGACGTGCACTACTCGTCGGGTGTGGCCAACCACTTCTTCTACCTGCTGAGCGAGGGCAGCGGCGCCAAGGTCATCAACGGCGTCAGCTACAACTCGCCCACCTCCGACGGGCTTCCGGTCACCGGCATCGGCCGCGACAAGGCGCTGCAGATCTGGTACCGCGCGCTCACCACCAAGTTCGTCTCGACCACCAACTACGCGGCGGCCCGCACCGGCACGCTCGCGGCGGCCGGTGAGCTGTACGGCACGACGAGCGCCGAGTACACAGCGGTGCAGAACGCCTGGGCGGCCGTGAACGTCGGTTCACGTCCGGGCGGTGGCGGCGGTGGCGGTACGTCGTTCGAGAACACGGCCGACGTATCAATTCCGGACAACGGCGCGGCGGTCACCTCGTCGATCACGGTCAGCGGCCGCACCGGCAACGCCCCGTCGAACCTCGCGGTCGCCGTGGACATCGTGCACACCTGGCGCGGTGACCTGGTGATCGATCTGGTGGCCCCCGACGGCTCGACGTACCGCCTGAAGAACTTCAGCGGGTCCGACTCGGCGGACAACGTGAACGCGACCTACACGGTCAACGCGTCCTCCGAAGTCGCCAATGGCACCTGGAAACTGAAGGTCCAGGACCAGGCGGCCCAGGACGTCGGCTACATCAACAGCTGGAAGCTGACCTTCCCGTAAACCGCGGCGGAAGCCCGTAGGAAGACAGTGCGCCAGGGCGCCGTCCCGGAGGTTCAACTCCCCGGGGCGGCGCCCTCTTTTGCCCGCCAAGAGGTTTGCTTTGACCCTCCCTTGACGGCGGCCCGCGAGACGCCCGGTCACCCGACTGTTCACCTGATCGACGATTTTCGGCCAAGGTCTTTATGGGCTCCTGACATGTACGCGCCTGGGATGGCACGCTTCCACCGCACGGCTCACCCGCACCGCAACTTCACCATCGTCCCTCCGGCTACCCCACGCCGTTCGGACGCCCCCACAAGAAGGAGCTTGCGTGACTCCCCTCTACGCGCGTCACAAGCGCACCACTCTGGCCATCGCCACCGCAGTCGCGGCCGGAGCCCTGCTCACCACCGGTCTGACCACCGGTGCCGCCGCCCAGACCGCGGCGCTCCCGTCCGGCAAGACCACCCCCCTCGCCGGTTCGCCCGTCCTGCTCTCCAACTCCGCGCGCACCGCGCTCATCCAGAAGGCCGACGCCGCCACGGCGGAGACGGCCCAGGAGATAGGCCTCGGTGCCAAGGAGAAGCTGGTCGTCAGAGACGTCCTCAAGGACGCCGACGGCACCGTCCACACCCGCTACGAGCGCACGTACAACGGACTTCCGGTCCTCGGCGGCGACCTCGTCGTCCACGAGACCAAGGCCGGCAAGACCGAGGGCGTGACGAAGGCGACGAAGACCGCCATCAAGGTCGCCTCGCTCAAGCCGCTGGTCACGACCGCGAAGGCCGAGAAGCAGGCGCTCACCGCGGCCAAGACCGCCGGCTCGGAGAAGACCACCGCCGACAAGGCGCCCCGCAAGGTGATCTGGGCCGCCACCGGCAAGCCGACCCTCGCCTACGAGACCGTCGTCGGCGGCCTCCAGGACGACGGCACCCCCAACGAGCTGCACGTCATCACCGACGCCGCCACCGGCAAGAAGCTCTACGAGTACCAGGGCGTCGAGACCGGTACCGGCAAGAGCCTCTACTCGGGCACGGTCACCCTCAACACGACCCTGTCGGGCTCGACGTACCAGCTGACCGACGGCACCCGCGGCAGCCACAAGACGTACAACAAGTCCCACACCACCAGCTCCTCCGCGGGCACGCTGTTCACCGACGCGGACGACGTCTGGGGCACCGGCGCGGCCTCCAGCTCGACCACCGACCAGACCGCGGCCGTCGACGCCGCCTACGGCGCGCAGGCGACCTGGGACTTCTACAAGAACACCTTCGGCCGCAGCGGCATCAAGAACAACGGCGTCGCGGCCTACTCCCGGGTCCACTACGGCAACGCGTACGTCAACGCGTTCTGGGACGACAGCTGCTTCTGCATGACGTACGGCGACGGCTCGGGCAACACGCACCCGCTGACCTCGCTGGACGTGGCCGGCCACGAGATGAGCCACGGCGTCACCGCCAACACCGCGGGCCTGAACTACTCGGGCGAGTCCGGCGGTCTGAACGAGGCGACCTCCGACATCTTCGGCACGGGCGTCGAGTTCGCCGCGGCGAACTCCTCCGACGTGGGTGACTACCTCATCGGCGAGAAGATCAACATCAACGGTGACGGCACCCCGCTGCGCTACATGGACCAGCCCAGCAAGGACGGCGGCTCCGCCAACTACTGGTCCTCCAGCGTCGGCAACCTGGACGTGCACTACTCGTCCGGCGTCGCGAACCACTTCTTCTACCTCCTCTCGGAGGGCAGCGGAAGCAAGACGATCAACGGGGTCAGCTACAACTCCCCGACGTCCAACGGCACCACGGTCACCGGCATCGGCCGGGCCAAGGCGCTGCAGATCTGGTACAAGGCGCTGACGACCTACATGACGTCGACGACCAAGTACGCGGGCGCCCGCACGGCCACGCTCTCCGCGGCGTCGGCCCTGTACGGCTCCACGAGCACGGAGTACAAGACGGTGGCCGCCGCCTGGTCCGCGGTCAACGTCAGCTAGTACGCGCGTAGTCGAACGAAGGCGGCACCCGGGCAAGGACAGCCCCGGGTGCCGCCTTACTCTTGCCCCCATGCCCTACACGTACGAGGACGTGGGCGCGACCCGCGAGGACCGCTGCCCCCCGGGCTTCCACCGACTGCACGTCCGCTTCCGGATCGGCGAGGGCGAGGCCGTCTTCCGGCGCGCCTCCGATGCCCTGATGACCTGGGAGCTGCACCGCGCCATGGGAATCGGCATGGTCTGCGATGCCGACAAGGCGGCACCGGGCGTCGCGGTCACGGTCGGTCTCGGCCCGATCAAGGCCCCCTGCCGCGTGGTCTGGACGGCCGAGGAACCCCGTCGCACCGCCTGGGCCTACGGAACGCTTTCCGGCCATCCCGAGTGTGGCGAGGAGGCGTTCGTCGTCTCCCGCACCGGCGACGGCACCGTCTGGCTGACGATCACGGCCTTCAGCCGCGCGGCCAAGTGGTACGCCCGCGCGGGCGGCGCCGCCACGAGAGGCCTCCAGCACGCGTACGCCCAGCGCTGCGGGAAGGTACTGCGACGGCTGTGCGCGGGGCTCGACAGCTGAGGCCCCCCGGGATCCACGGGCCGGAGGGCCGGAAACGGCGCCGTCAGGGCGAGCCGTTGCGCACGGCCGGCCCTGACGGCGCCCCCGCGCCTCACCGCAACAGAACCCCCGCCCCCTCCCCCATCTCCTCCGAAGGCACCGCCAGCAGGCCGAGTTCCGCGGCGGAGGCCAGGAGGCGGTGGGTCGGCAGGATGCGGACCGTGTAGCCGAAGGGGCCCGTGCGGTCGAGGGACAGCGGGCCCTCGTACACCCAGCGGCCTTCCAGGTCGGGGCCGCCGGTCGGTTTCAGCGGGACACAGACCGCGTCCCCGATGCGGTCGTCGGTGTCGACGCGGCCCGCGACCGCCTGGACCTCCACGTCGTCGGGGGCGAGGTCGCCGAGGCCGACGCGGACGCGCAGCGACAGGGTGGTGCCGAGTTCGGCGGTCGTGGTGGCCGAGGACGCCTCGACGTGGTCGACGGTGACCTGCGGCCAGGCGGCGCGGACACGGGACTTCCAGCCGGCCAGTTCGCGGGCCGTGTCGGCGGTGAGCGAACGGTGGGCCTGGGCCGCGGGGGCGTACAGGCGCTCCACGTACTCGCGCACCATCCGGCCGGCCAGGACCTTCGGACCGAGGTGGGTCAGTGTCCGGCGGACCATCTCGATCCAGCGGTCGGGCAGACCGCCCTGGCCGCGCTCGTAGAAGCGGGGGGCGACCCGCTGTTCGAGGAGGTCGTAGAGGGCCCCGGCCTCCAGCTCGTCACGGCGGTCGTCGTCGGTCGCGGTGCCGTCCGCGGTCGGGATCGCCCAGCCGAAGTCCGGCTGGAACCACTCGTCCCACCAGCCGTCCAGGACGGAGAGGCTGAGACAGCCGTTGAGCGCCGCCTTCATGCCGCTCGTACCGCACGCCTCCAGCGGGCGCAGCGGGTTGTTGAGCCAGATGTCGCAGCCCGGGTACAGCTTCTGCGCCATCGCCATGCCGTAGTCGGGCAGGAAGACGATCCGGTGGCGCACCCGGGGGTCGTCCGCGAACCTGACCAGCTCCTGGATCAGCCGCTTCCCACCGTCGTCCGCGGGGTGCGCCTTGCCCGCCACGACGATCTGGACCGGCCGTTCGGCGTGCAGCAGCAGGTCCATCAGCCGGTCACGGTCGCGCAGCATGAGGGTCAGGCGTTTGTACGAGGGGACCCGGCGCGCGAAGCCGATGGTGAGGACGTCCGGGTCCAGCACTCCGTCGACCCAGCCGAGTTCGGCCGTACCGGCGCCGCGCTGACGCCAGGACGCCCGGAGCCGGTCCCGTACCTCCGCGACCAGCTGTTCCCGCAGGACCCGCCGCAGGTCCCAGATCTCCTGGTCGGCGATCTCGGCCACCGCGTCCCACCGGTCCGAACCGCCGACGGTCAGCGCGTCCTCGGTGCGCTGCGCGCCGATCTGCCGGGCGCCGAGGCGGAACACCTCGGGCGCCACCCAGGTCGGCGCGTGGACGCCGTTGGTGACCGAGGTGATCGGCACCTCCTCGGGGTCGAAGCCCGGCCAGAGTCCGGAGAACATCTCCCGGCTGACCTGGCCGTGCAGCAGCGAGACCCCGTTCGCCCGCTGGCCGAGACGCAACCCCATCACGGCCATGTTGAAGAGGTTCGGCTCGCCTCCGGGATAGGTCTCCATACCGAGGGCGAGGATGCGCTCCACGTCGATGCGCGGGAGTTCGGCGTCGGCGCCGAAGTGGCGGGCGACCACCTCCCGGTCGAAGCGGTCGATGCCGGCGGGCACGGGGGTGTGGGTGGTGAAGACGGTGCCGGCCCTGACCGCCTCCAGCGAGGACGCGAAGTCCAGCCCCTCGTCGGCGAGTTCGGCGATCCGCTCCAGGCCGAGGAACCCCGCGTGCCCCTCGTTGGTGTGGAACACCTCGGGCTGCGGGTGCCCGGTCAGCCGGCAGTACGTCCGGACCGCGCGCACCCCTCCTATACCGAGCAGCATCTCCTGCAACAGGCGGTGTTCGCTGCCGCCGCCGTACAGCCGGTCGGTGACCCCGCGTTCGCCGAGGCCGTTCTCCTCGATGTCGGAGTCGAGCATGAGCAGTGGGACGCGGCCGACCTGGGCCAGCCAGATCCGGGCGCGCAGCGCGCGGCCGCCGGGCAGGGCGAGGGACACCTGGGCGGGCGTGCCGTCGTCCTCGCGCAGGGGCACCACGGGCAGTTCGTTGGGGTCGAGGACCGGATAGTGCTCCTGCTGCCAGCCCTCGCGGGACAGCGACTGGCGGAAGTAGCCGTGCCGGTAGAGCAGGCCCACGCCGATCAGCGGGGCGCCGAGGTCGCTGGCGGCCTTGAGGTGGTCGCCCGCGAGGATGCCGAGGCCCCCGGAGTACTGCGGGAGCGCGGCGGTGATGCCGAACTCGGGCGAGAAGTAGGCGATGGCGGCGGGCAGATCGGAGGTCTGCGTCTGGTACCAGCGCTCGCCGGTCACGTACTCGCGCAGGTCGTCGGAGACCTCGGCGAGGCGGCGCAGGAAGCGGCTGTCCTGCGTGAGCTCCGTGAGCCGTGCGGCCGACACGCTGCCGAGCAGTCGTACGGGGTCGCCGCCGGACGCGGCCCAGCGCTCCGGGTCGACGGACTGGAAGAGGTCGCGGGTCTCGGCGTGCCAGGACCAACGGAGGTTGCGTGCCAGGTCACTGAGCGGGTGAAGGGCTTCGGGGAGAACGGGTCGGACGGTGAATCTGCGGATCGCCTTCACGAGTTCCACCTTCACGGAGGACGTACGAGGCAGAGGGCCGCACGGCGGTGTGCGGCCTTCGTCACCCACGACGTTAGCGGCGAGGGTGCCTTCGCAACACGGCGCATCGCGGCGCGGCCCCGGATAGGGCCGACTGTGTGACGTCGGCGAGAAATCGACGCAACCTTCGCGGGCACCTCGGGGACGGTATGGCCGATTCCGCCCTCCTGGGCGGCCTTGTGGTGCTTCGCACCGCACGAGAGGCTCGCCAGGTGACGTACGGCCGGACCCTGCCCACAGCGGTCGGCCCCGGCCTGCGTACGTCGAGTTGAGGAGGGGAACTCCAGTCATGGCACGGACGAGGAAGTGGCGTCTGCGCTGGGCGGCGGGTCTCACAGCGGTCACGACGGCCGGAGTGCTTTCGGCCATCGCCCCGCCCGCCCAGGCGGCCCCGGAGGGGCAGATACTCGGAGCCGGGGACCCCGGTTCCGTCAGCGGGAGCTACATCGTGACGCTGAAGGGGGGTACGCGGGCTCCGTCGTCGGCCGGCACGGGCATCGCCGAGCAGTACGGGGCGAGAATCAGCCATACGTACGGCACGGCCCTCAACGGCTTCGCCGTGCGCGTCGACGAGAGACGGGCCCGGCGGCTCGCCGCGGACCCCCGCGTGGCCTCGGTCGTCCAGGACACCCGGGTGATGCTCGACCGCGTCCAGAGCAATCCTCCCTCGTGGGGCCTGGACCGGATCGACCAGCCGAACCGGCCGCTCGACAAGCGCTACGCGGCACCCGACCCGTCGGGTTCGGGGGTGACCGTGTACGTCATCGACACCGGCGTCCGCGTCACCCACAAGGACTTCGGGGGCCGGGCGAGCTCCGGCTGGGACTTCGTCGACAACGACAGGACGGCACAGGACGGCAACGGCCACGGCACGCATGTGGCCGGAACCATTGCCGGCACCGGGTACGGCGTCGCCAAGAAGGCCCGGGTCGTCGCCGTCCGCGTCCTCGACGACCAGGGGGCCGGCTCCACCGCCCAGGTCATCGCCGGCATCGACTGGGTCACCCGGCACGCGAGGAAGCCGGCCGTGGCCAATCTCAGCCTGGGCGGGTACGCCAACACCCAGCTGGACACGGCCGTCCGCAACTCCATCGCCTCCGGCGTCACCTACGCCGTCGCCGCCGGCAACGACGGACTGCCGGCCGCCTTCTACTCCCCGGCCCGGGTCGCCCAGGCCCTCACGGTCGGCGCGAGCGACCGGACCGACGCTCGGGCGGGCTTCTCGAACACCGGGTCGGCGCTCGACCTCTTCGCGCCGGGGGTCGCCATCACGTCGGCTTCGTACACAAGCGATACGGGGAAGGCGACCTACTCCGGTACGTCGATGGCGTGTCCGCACGGCGCCGGAGCGGCCGCGCTGTATCTGGCCGGTCATCCGAGGGCCGCACCGGCCCAGGTGGTGAAGGCGCTGGTGAAGCGGGCGGCCTCGGGAAAGCTGTCGGGCGTCGGCCCGGGTTCACCGAACAAACTCCTGCAAGTCGGCTGACCCTGGTGCGACGCTGGTACAACCAGGGTGATTCGGCCACACCGCACCGGCCTCGCCTGCCCGGGACGAGGCCGGTCTTGTGTGTAGACATACGCGTGAGTAGTTAACAAAGTGCCGGAATGCTCACCCGCATAGGGTGGGAAGGCTCCTCCGGTACACCCGCAGGCCCCACCTCCCCACACCCTCATCCGCCCACCCACGTTGACGCGGACAGGAGCGGTCATGCCCGCCACGCACCACACGTCGCCACCCCCGACGACCACCTCCGAGACACCCCGAACACGCAAGACCGAAGCCGGTCCCCGTACTCCGGACAAACCCTCCGCCGCCCCCGGCGGCAGCAGCCCGGCCGCCCTCGGCGCGGCCGGCTCCGGGACGACGGAATCCGGGGCGACAGCCTCCGGGGCGACAGCCTCCGCCACCGAATCCGCCGCCCCCGGCACCTCCGTTCCCAACGCCTCGGCTTCGGGCACGTCCGCTTCGGGCACGTCCGCTTCCCAGCCCAAGACGGGCAAGTCCGCTCCCAAGACCGGCAAGTCCGCTCCCAAGGCAGGCAGCGCCGCATCCAAGCCCAGGACGGCCAAGTCCGCTCCCAGGGCGCGCAAGGCCGCCGTCCCCGCCACCCGTACCGCCGATGTCCCCGTCGCCCCCGCCCCCGCCCCCGTGGTCTCAACGGCGACGGCCGTGGGGCGCATCCCCGTCCTCGACGTCCGCCCGGTCGTGCAGCACGGGCGCCGTCCCGCGAAAGCGGTGGTGGACGAGCAGTTCGAAGTCTCGGCCACGGTCTTCCGCGAGGGTCATGACGCGGTCGCCGCGAATGTCGTCCTGCGCGATCCGGACGGCCGCGTCGGCCCGTGGACGCCGATGCGCGAGCTGGCCCCCGGCACCGACCGCTGGGGGGCCGCGGTGAGCGCCGGCAAGGAGGGCCGCTGGACGTACACGGTGGAGGCGTGGGGGGATCCGATCACCACCTGGCGGCATCACGCGGGGATCAAGATCCCGGCGGGGTTGGACACGGAACTGGTGCTGGAGGAGGGCGCCCTGCTGTACGAGCGGGCGGTCGCCGCCATGCCGAAGGGGCCCAAGGGCAAGAGCGGCAGGGACACGGTCCTCGGGGCCGTCGACGCGCTGCGCGACACCGGCCGTCCCGTCGCCTCCCGGCTCGCCGCCGCCCTCACACCCGAGGTGGACGAGGTCCTGGCCCGGCATCCGCTGCGCGACCTGGTGACGTCGTCCGAGCCGTTGCCGCTGCTGGTGGAGCGGGAGCGGGCGTTGTTCGGTTCCTGGTACGAGTTCTTCCCGCGCTCGGAGAGCGGGCAGCTGGACCCGCCGGTGCACGGCACCTTCCGCACCGCCGCCGAACGCCTGCCCGCGATCGCGGAGATGGGCTTCGACGTCGTCTACCTCCCGCCGATCCACTCCATCGGCACCACCTACCGCAAAGGACCGGACAACACGCTGTCGGCCACGCCCGAGGACGTCGGGGTGCCCTGGGCCATCGGCTCCCCCGAGGGC
>NZ_JBEXNW010000035.1:0-96869 GCF_040611295.1 Streptomyces sp. NPDC002935 | reverse complement strand
GGCGACCCGGCCGGCGCCGGCCGGTCCCGCGACCGGCCAGAACGGCTGGGGCCGTGCGCAGGCCCGCCTCGGCCGGGCGGCCACCGACCGGCTCCGTCGCTGGGCGGCCGCCCGTGCCGCCACCGAGTCCAGCATGCTCCAGGCCGTGTGGGCCCTGCTGCTGTACCGGGCGGGCGGCGCCCACGGGCCCGACCCGGTCGGCTTCGGCGTCTGCGTGTCCGGCCGCGGCATCGCCCTGGACGCCGTGGAGCGCCTGCCCGGCCCTTTGATGAACGCCCTGCCCGTGATCGTCCGGGTCGACCCGGAGCACTCCGTGCCCCGGCTGCTGGCCGAACTGCGGGACCAGGCCCTGGACATGGCCGCCTACGAGTGGGTGTCGGCCGCACAGATCCACGAGTGGAGCGGGCGCGGGGCCGACGAGAAACTCCTGGAGAGCCTGATCGTCTTCGAGAACCGCCCGCGCTCCTCCCCGGCCCTGGACTCCGCCCTGGCCGCACACGGCATCAGCGTCGGACCCCTGCAGGCCGCCGGGTTCCCCAGCGCCTTCCCCGTCACCCTGCTCGCTTCCCCCGACACCGACGGCGGCCTGGTCCTGACCGCCGTGCACGACCGCGGCCGGATCGCCGACGCCGACGCCGGCCGGCTGGTCGGCCTGTGCGCCCGGCTCCTGCGCGAACTGCCCCGCACGGACGACGAGTCGACGACCATCGCCGACATCGTCGCCGCACTGCCGGACGCGGACCTGCCCCGGATGGCGGACGACGCCGGGCCCCGCTCCGCAGCCGCCGCCGAGGCCACCTGGCCCGACGGACCGCAGACCCAGGTCGTGCAGGAGGCATGGCGGGCCGTCTTCGGCACCGAGGCCCCGGGCCCCGGCGTCCATGTCTTCGAGGCGGGCGCCCACCCGCTGGTGGCGATGCGCCTGCTGCGCGAACTCAACGCGCGCTGCGCACGCACCCTGCGCCTGGACGAACTCCTCGCCCATCCCCGCGCCGGCGAACTCGCCCACCTGCTCACCCGCTAGCCGCGCAGACCCCCGGCCGGAGCCCTCCCGCCGACACCACCGCCCTGCCCCACCCACCGGACAGACCGGGGCGGCCGGGCGGGCCGGGGCGGGCCGCGGGGCGAGCCGACCGGTCACACCCGGCGGCGGGACAACTCCGCCTCGCCTGGCGGGAGTTCAGCCGTGCGCTGCCGTACAGGCGGCCGCCGGGCGGCGCGGGCTGGTAAGGGCGGGCCGGATGGCGAGGCGGCTGCGCCCCGTCTGGCGACTGCCGGACCGAAGGCCCGGGGGTCAGGAGGAGGACGTGGAGCTCAGCGAGGCGGCTTCCCAGGCGAACCCGTCCGGGTCGGTGAACGCCCCGGCCGAGCTGCCGAGGACGAGCCGGTGCGATCCGCTGCCGTCGTCGGCGACACCGAGGTCCTTGGCCAGGCCGCGGCGCTTGTAGAGCGCCAGCTTGACCGGGCTGGAGTCGTCCGCGGTGAACTCGGCGTACTTGCCGCCGAAGCTCTTTCCGACACTCAGGCCCTGCTCGACGTAGAACCGCTTGCTCGCCTTCACGTCCTCGACGCCGAGCAGCAGCACCATCTCGTCGATCTTCCCGGTGGCCGGGCCGGTGTCCTTCTTCGCCGAGGTCGCGACCTTCCAGATCGTCCCGTCCGGGGCCTGCACGACACCGCCGTAGCCCCACAGCGACTTCGAGACGGGCTTGAGCTCCGTGGCGCCGGCCTTGAGGGCGGCGTCGATGAGGCTGGTGACGTCGGCCGGCTGGGACACGGTGAGCGCCAGGGTGAACCCGCGGAAGCCGGTCGTGGGCGTCTCGGAGGCCCGCAGGCGCACCTGGGAGCCCAGGCCGAAGGCGGTGGTGTAGAAGTGCTGGGCGGCCGCGGGGTCGGCCACCTCGAGGGTGATGGATGCGATGGAAGTCATGCCGATCACGCTAGTAGCGGTGCGGCCGCGGTGGCTTCTTCATTCCTGCTCGATCCGTTCGCCGGGTGCCTCGCGTGCCCCGCCGTCCCGGGCGCCCTGCCGGGCGCGCGGCGGGCGTAGCGGGCGGGCGGCATGCCGGCCAGCTCGGTGAAGCGGGCGGTGAACACGGCCGGCGAGGGGCAGCCGACCGTGCGCCAGACCTCGCTGACGCCGAGGTCTGTGTGGCGCAGCAGTGCCATCGCGTGCTCGATGCGCCGCGCCGTCAGATAGGCGTACGGCGACTGGCCGTAGGCGAGGCGGAACTGCCGGCTGAGGTGCCCGGCCGGCAGGTCCGCGTCGCGGGCGAGCGCCTCGAGGTCCAGCGGCCGCGTGTACTCCCGGTCGATCCGGTCGCGGACCCGGCGCAGTTGCGTCAGATCGCGCAGGTGCTGCGCGGCGATCTGGGCACGCCGCCATGCGGGATGGCACATGAGAACTCCTTTCACCGCGGGTCCGGGAGAACCCCCGGCGGACACCGGGAACGGAACGGAGCGAAGTGGTGCGGAGTGGTGCGGGCGGGTCGGGCCGGAGGGGTGCGGAGTGGTGCGGGCGGGTCGGGCCGGAGGGGTGCGGAGTGGTGCGGGCGGGTCGGGCCGGAGGGGTCAGCGGACCTCCTGGATACGGACGAGGTTGCCCGCCGGATCGCGGAAGGCGCAGTCGCGGACGCCGTGGGGCTGCAGGAGCGGTTCCTGGACGACCTCGGCGTCGCTCGCCTGCACCGTGGCGAAGGTGGCGTCGAGGTCCTCGGTGGCCAGCAGGATCCAGCCGTAGGTGCCCTTGGCCATCATCTCGGCGACGGTGCGGCGCTCCGCCTCGGTGATCCCCTGTCCGGCGCCGGCCGGCGCCAGCAGGAGCGATGTGCCGGGCCGGCCGGCGGGGCCGACCGTGATCCGGCGCGCCCTGCCCTGTCCGACGTCGCCGCGGACCTCGAAGCCGAGGACGCCGCGGTAGAAGGCCACGGCGGCGTCCGGGTCGTCATACGCGAGGACGGTCGTATGAAGGGTGAGGTCCATGGCCGTCACGCTAGCGGCGGCCCGGTGAACGGGGCTTCTCGATTCCTGATCCGTCCGCCCGCCCCGCCCGCCGCCCCCGCCTGTCCGTCCCGCCCCGCCCCGTCCGCCCGCCCGTTCGCCCCCGCCCGTCCGCCTGTCCGCGTGCCCCGCCTGTCCGTCCGTCAGCCGGCCCGGTCCGCTGTCCGCCTGCCCGCGCCCGCCTGTCGGTTCGGCTGTCGGTTCGCCCCGTCCGTCCGCGTACCCGCGGCACCACGGGTGTCTGATCCGTCCGTCCCGGGCCGGTTGCCGTCCGGCTCTGTGGCGGATCCCCAGCGTTTCTCGAGCGGGGTGCGACGCCGGCGGGTCACTCTGCTGGGTGGATCAAGACGGATTGAGGTGCGGAATGGACCACGCGGTGGAAAGGGCGATCGAATACATCCGGGAGCGGTGCGGCGAGCCGCTGACTCTCGCACAGATCGCGGAAAGCGCTCTGCTCAGCCGCTTCTATTTCACGCGGGTGTTCAAAGCGGAGACCGGGCTCACTCCGGGCAGATTCCTGGCCGCGGTCCGCATGCACGAGGCCAAGCGGCTGATCGAGAGCACCTCGATGAGCATCACCGAGGTGTCCCTCGCGATCGGGTACAGCAGCCTGGGTTCGTTCACCAAGTCCTTCACGGCCAGTGTCGGGGTGTCTCCGGGCCGGTTCCGCCGGCTGTCGCGGGACGGGGAGCAGGGCCTGCCGGGGCCGGAGCCGGGCCCGTGGCCCGGATGCGGCACGGTCGCGGGGACGATCAGCCTGCCGGAGGGCCACGGCAACGCCCGCGTGTATCTGGGCGCCTTCCGCACGGCCGTCGTCCAGCATCCGTGCCTGGCCTCGGTCGTCGTCGACGTGCCCAGCGGCCGTCCGTCCTGCTACTCCCTGACGGATGTGCCCGGCGGGAGCTGGCACCTGCTCGCGGTGGCGCGGGCCGCCGGGGTGGGGCCCGGTGCGCAGGAGCGGCGGACCTCGCTCGTCGCCGGGCACGGTCCGGCGACCGTGACGGTCACCGCCGGGCAGGTGACGAGCGCGGCGGTGCGTCTGCGCCCGGCCGGGCCGGCCGACCCGCCGGTCCTGCTCGCGCTGCCCGGGCTCGAACCCCCGGCCACCGTCATGGCCCACCCCGGGTGCGCCTCCGTCGCCCCGAGCCCGCCGGGTCCGCCAAGTCCGGCGGATCTGCCGCGTCCGGGGGCCGCCGGACGGCGCCGGGCCGCGGGTCACCTGCGTCTGGCGTCCGCGGCGCCGGCTTCGTCACGGCCGTGACGGCGGGGGAGTGCGGCACAGTTCCTGGCGGGTCCTGAGCCGTTCGGCGAGCTGGCCCCATTCCCTGCCGATGTGCTCGGCGATCGGGGCGATGACGCCGAGCCAGTGCGGCGGGACCGCGTCGACCAGGGTGCGCCAGTCCTCGCCGGGCTCGGCGGCGTGCAGCTGCATCCAGCGCAGGAACTCCCGGCCGCCGGCGGTGTAGCGGATGGCGGGGTCGGCGGCCATCTTGGCCGCCACCGTCGCCCAGGTGGGCGGGGGGTCGGTGTGGTTCCTGCGGTGCGGCGGCGCGGTGTCGATGCTCGGGGCCATCCGCAGCGGCACCCGCGGGGCGCCCTCGAAGAGGGTGCCGGCCGGGCCCGCCGCCGTATCGGCGCGGTCCGCCGGCGCCACCGACTGCACCGCCTGCATCGCTTGCATCGCCTGGACGGACTGCATCGACTGCAGCGGCTGCACGGGGCGTACGTGCTGCGGCCGCAGGGCGGTGCTCTGGCGTCCGTCGCGTTCGGGGCCCTCGCCGCGGCGCAGCCGCGCGCTCACGTCGTGGACCGTGCCGAGCGACACGTCGGTCTCCCTGGCGACCTGGCGCAGCGGGGCGTCGGGGTGGGCGGCGATGTACTGGGCGGCGCGCCGCCGGCCCTCGCCGGCGTCCACCGGGCGGCGCCGTCCGTCCTGGCCGATGCGTTTGCCGTCGAGCGGCGGCCCGCCGGCCGACCTCTCGCGCAGCGAGGCGACCGTCTTGGCGCTCAGGCCGGTGATGCCGGCGATGGCGCGGTCGGACCAGTCGGGGTGGGAGGACAGGACCCGCTGGGCTCCGGAGACGCGGTCGGCCTTCGACAGCGGCAGTCCGTGCGCGCCGTTCGCCTTCATGGCGATGACGAGCGCCTCGGAGTTGGAGCAGTCCACGAAGCGGGCCCTGATGGTGTCGTCGCCGCGCAGCCGGGCGGCCTCCAGCCGGTGCAGGCCGTCGATGATGCGACAGCCGTCCACCTGGACGAGGACGGGCGGCAGTTGGGCCGAGCCCGCCGCGTCGACCAGGAGCTGGATGTGTGCGGCGTCCGTTCCGCTCTGGCGCAGGGACACCCCGGGCGACAGCGCGGTCAGGGGGACATCGCGTGCCGGCAGTTTCTCGAAATTCTTCGGATCGAATTCGCCGCGGGTCGAAGAATCGATGCCCTCCATCCGGACGGGGCTGAATGAACTCGTTATCAAGACGGCTTGCGCGTTGCTCTGAGCCATTCCCGTTACTCCCTCTCTGCTGCCGCTGCCGACGAGCGTCGCAGGAGGGTCTTTAGCTGCAGTCGAGAGCAGGTCGACGTTCTCTGGAAACACGACGCCGCGGGCGGCGCGGAGCTCAGGCGTCCCTGCGCTGCAGCAGCACGGCCGCGACGGTCAGCAGCACGGCCGTCCACAGCGCGAGGACCCCGAGGCCCTGCCAGGGCCCCAGCACGTCGCCGGTGCGGGGGTGCTGCTGGGTGATCAGGTAGCCGGCCTCGGTGGGGAGGTAGCCGTGGACGTGCTCGCCCACGCTGCCGGGCAGCAGCTTGGCCATCGGGGCGATCACCAGGACGAAGGCGATGACGCCGGTGATGCTCGCCGCCGTGTGCCGGATGATCGCGCCGACGGCGAGCGCGAACAGGCCCAGCAGGGACAGGTAGAGACCGCAGCCGACGACGGCCCGCAGGACCCCCGGGTCGCCGATCGCGACCGGCGCCTTGCTGTGCAGGATCGGCGCGCCGATGAAGAAGGAGGAGAACGAGGTCAGTTCGCCCACGGCCAGGACCAGCAGCCCGAAGACCGCGCCCTTGGCCGCCAGCACCGGCACCCGCTTGGGCACTGCGAGCAGGCTGGCACGGATCATGCCGGTGGAGTACTCGGAGGCGATGACCATCGTGCCCAGCACACAGATCGCGAGCTGGCTGAGCAGGATGCCGCTGCCCAGGATGGTCCCGGTCGGGTCGAGCCGCATCGCGGCCTGCTGGGAGGCATCGCTCTTGTCCCAGTTCGCGACGCCCATCTCCATGAACAGCACGGTGAAGACCAGGGTGAGCACGACCAGGATCGCCAGCGACCAGACCGTGGAGCGGACCGAGCGGATCTTGGTCCACTCGGAGAGCATCAGCCGCCCGAAACTCGGCCGGTGCGATACGGCGGCGGTGCGCGCGGGGGCGCTCAGGGTGGTCACTTCACGCCTCCGGCGGTGGGTGCGGCGGCGTCGTACTCGACGGCGTCGCGGGTCAGTTCCATGAAGGCGTCCTCGAGCGATCCTCGGCGGGTCGACAGCTCGTGCAGGACCAGGCCGCCGGCCGCGGCGATCTCGGCGATCCGCGGAGCCGGGAGCCCGCTCACGTCCAGCTCGCCCTCGTCGGTGCGGGCGACGGTGGCGCCCTCGGCCCGCAGCAGCTTCACCAGCTGCACCCCGTCGGGGGTCTTGACCAGGACGGACTGCTCGGTGCTGCGCTCGATGAACTCCTCGGTGGAGCAGTCGGCGACCAGCCGGCCGCGGCCGATGACGATGAGGTGCTCGGCGGTGACGGCCATCTCGTTCATCAGATGGCTCGAGACGAACACGGTGCGCCCCTCCGCCGCGAGCGACTTCATCAGGTTGCGGATCCACAGGATGCCCTCGGGGTCCAGGCCGTTGACCGGTTCGTCCAGGACCAGCACCGCGGGGTCGCCCAGCAGCGCGGCCGCGATGCCCAGCCGCTGCCCCATGCCGAGCGAGAAGCCGCCCGCCCGCTTGCGGGCCACCGAGGCCAGCCCGACGCGCTCGATGACCTCCTCGACCCGGCGCCTGCCGAAGCCCTGCGTCTGGGCAAGGCACAGCAGGTGGTCGTAGGCGCTGCGGCCGGTGTGGACGGCGCGTGCCTCCAGCAGCGCGCCGACCACCTGCATGGGCTGCGCGAGATCGCGGTAGTGCACGCCGTTGACGGTGGCCTCGCCGGCGTCGGGCCGGTCGAGTCCCAGCAGCAGCCGCATGGTGGTGGACTTGCCTGCGCCGTTGGGGCCCAGGAAGCCGGTGACCCGGCCTGGCTCGACCGTGAACGACAGATCGTTCACGGCGGTCTTGTCGCCGTAGCGTTTGGTGAGGTTCTTGGCCTCGATCATGGTCACCTCGGTTGAATGGCCTGCGGGAGTTCGCCGGGGAAAAAAAACACTCCCCACCCGCCTGTGGTATCAGGAGAGGTATTCCGTTCAGTAGTCGCGGACCGACCCCGCTCTGAACGATGGCCTCCACTTCACGCCATGGCTATTTTGGCCGTGACGGCCGCCCGCCCGAGCGCCTGTTTCATCTGCTTACTTTCCTCGGTTGAACCCGCAAACCCCTGAGGGTGGTCATGAATTCAGTCACGAACGATCCGGCCGGCGGCACCGTCAGGCGGCCGGTGATCGGGATCTGCGCGCGCACCGCGCCCGTCACGCTCCAGGGCAGCGAGCTGACGGTCAGCCTCGCGCTCCAGTCGCACGTGGCCTTCCTGTCCCAGGCGGGCTGCACACCGCTGCTGCTCCCGCTGCTGCCCGGCGCCCAGGACCTGGTGGGCCGGCTCGACGGGCTGCTCGTGCCGGGCGGCCCCGATCTCGATCCGGTGCTCTACGGCCAGGATGCGCACCCGGCGACCCGGGCGATGACCCCGGACGCCGACCGCACCGAACTGGCCCTGCTCAGGGCGGCACTTGACGCCCAACTGCCGGTCCTGGCCATCTGCCGGGGCATGCAGCTGCTCAACGTGGCGCACGGGGGCACCCTGCACCAGCACCTGTCGGACACCACCGGCCACGACGGCCACCGCCCGCCGGCCGAGGCCTTCACCCTCGGCCGGCACCCGCTCAAGCTGCGCCCGGGCAGCGGGATCGCCGGCGTCCTGGACGAGGCCGAGCCGCAGACCGCCTGCCACCACCACCAGGGCGTGGACCGGCTCGGTGCCGGCCTCACCGCCACCGGCTGGGCCGGCGACGGGACGGTCGAGGCCGTCGAGGTCACCGGCCACCCCTTCGCCGTCGGTGTGCAATGGGAATGCGGGCAAACACCCGACAGGCGACTTCATCAAGCACTTGCCCGGGCCGCCGGACACCCGAAGAATTAGCCGGCCGCCGAAATTCCGTCACCGCGGGAAAAGGACGGCCCTGAGGGCAGAATTTTTCCGAATCCCCATGCGAAGGAGAATTGAAGATGTCGCCGCGGATGCCCAACCCGTCGCTGGTCGTTCCCGATGTTCTGCCGCCCATGCGCGCACTGGTCAAGGCCGTCAACAGTGTCGGCGTGCCGTTGCAGACGCTCGTGCTCATCCACCTGCGGGTGAGCCAGATCAACGGCCGCCCGGTCCAGATACCCGTCAAGAAGCGCGAGTTCGAGGAGGCGGGGGAGGAGGACCACCGTCTGCCGCTGGTGGAGACCTGGCGGGAGCAGACCTGCTTCACCGACGCCGAACGCTCCGTGCTGGCCCTGGCCGAGGCCGCCACCCGCATCGAGGGCCGCAAGGAACCGGTGTCGGACGAGGTCTGGGCCGAGGCCGCCCGCCACTTCGGCGAGCAGGAACTGGGCGCGGTGGTCCTGCACATCGGTCTGGTCAACCTCTGGAACCGCGTCAACGTCGCCACCAAGCAGGAGCCGGTGGACTGGCGCATCAACCCCAAGACGTGGACCCCGATGACCACACGGCTCCCCGCCGCCCCCTGACCGGCCCGCTCCACCCGCTCCACACCCGCTCTTCTCGCGGCTTGAGGCCCTGTCCGGCGCCGGTGCGCCGGACAGGGCCTCAAGGCCGTTCACGGGCAAGGCCTATGCGGTCAGCGGCAGGCGGCCGGCGCCGCCGGTGCTCAGGACGGCGAGCAGGGTGCGGGCCTGCACGTTGACGTAACGGCTGTGCCCGGCCAGCCAGTTCAGCTGGCCGGGGGTGACCCAGTGGAAGCCCGGGGGCGGCTGCGCCGGGGTGGTGGCCTCGTCGGTCTCGACGATCAGATAGCGGCTCTCGGCGTCGAGGAACCGGCCGCCCTCCTCGGAGTGGACGGCCGAGTAACGGATGCGGCCGGGGGAGGCGTTGAGCATCAGGTCCAGGAACGGCGGGCGGTCCCCGGCCGCCAGATGCGCGTAGTTCGCCGGGGCGCACTGCACGGTCGGCGCGAGCTCGGCGGTGTCGAGGAAACCGCCCTCGACGCGCGCGTGCACCAGCACGTGCGGGACACCGTCGAACACCCGGTGGGCGAAGCCGACGATCCCCGCGTCCACCGGTTCGATGATCGGCTGGGTCCAGCCGGCGACCTCACGGCCCGCGCCCTGGACCGACACCGCCACCACCTTGAAGAACCTGCCGTCGCCGCGGGCGATGGCGTGCCCGTCGGCCTGCCACCCCTGGACCTCGCGCAGCGGCATACGCCGCACGCGCACGTCCTGACGGGAGCGTTCCGCGGTGAACCAGGCCAGCAGGCCCGAGTCGGAGGACAGCGCCCGCGGCTCGGCCGGGGCCGCCGGAGCGCTCGCCAGCACGGTGCGCGCGTCCATGTTCACGATGTTGTCCAGGCGCAGCAGCTCCACGATCTGACCCAGGGTCAGCCACCGGAACGCGTCGTCCACGGCGATGTCGCCGTCCGTCTCGACGATCATGTTGCGGTTGCGTTTGCGGTAGAACCAGGCGCCGTGCTCGGACTGCAGGACGTCCGTGAGCACCCGCTCCCGGTCCGGCTCCACGAAGTGCTCCAGGTACTTCACCGCCGCCCCGCCGTGGGCCTTGGTGTAGTTGCTGCGGGTGGCCTGCACGGTGGGGGAGAGCTGCACCAGGTTGGGGTTGCCGGGTTCCATCTTCGCCTGCATGAGGAAGTGCAGGACCCCGTCGAACTCCTTGGCCAGGATGCCCAGGATGCCGATCTCCGGCTGCACGATGATCGGCTGCTGCCACTGGGCGCCGGGCCGTTCGACGTGCAGGCCCTCGATGGTGAAGAACCGTCCGCTGCTGTGCCGCAGGTCGCCGGTGTCCGGCGCGAACGACCAGTGGTCGAGCTCGGCGAACGGGATCCGGCGCACCGTCGTCCCGCCCGAGCGCCGGACCGCCTCCAGCCAGCCCGGCACGTCCGACGTGGCGATGTGCACGCCCTGGGCTGCCGCGGCCGACCGGGCCAGCCGTGCGGAGATCCCCGCCCCGGACCGCGGCACCAGCTGTGCCGGTGCGCTCACCGCCGGCCGCCCTGGTCCTTGGCCGGCTTCCACCACTGCGGGTTGTCCCGGTACCAGGCGACGGTCTCGGCCAGCCCCGTGTCGAACCCGGTGAGCGGCCGATGGCCGAGCTCCCGCTCGATCCTGCCCTGGTCCAGGGCGTAGCGCCGGTCGTGGCCCTTGCGGTCGCCGACGTGGCGGATCATGTCCGGTCCCGCTCCGCACAGTTCGGCGAGCCGGTGGGCCAGCGCCAGGTTCGTCACCGCCGTGCCCGCGCCGATGTTGTAGACCTCGCCCGCCCCGCCGGCGGTCAGGACCCGGTGCACGGCCCGGCAGTGGTCGTCCACGTGCAGCCACTCGCGGACCTGCCCGCCGTCCCCGTAGACGGGTATGGGGCGTCCTTCGAGCAGCTGGGTGACGGCGAGCGGAATGAACTTCTCGGGGTGCTGGTAGGGGCCGTAGTTGTTGGAGCAGCGGGTGACGGAGACGTTCAGCCGGTGGGTGCGGAAGTAGGCCAGCGCGATGAGGTCGGAGGCCGCCTTGGACGCCGCGTAGGGGGAGTTGGGCAGCAGCGGGGAGTGCTCGGTCCAGGACCCCTCTTCGATGGAGCCGTACACCTCGTCCGTCGAGATGTGCACCACCCGCCCGACGCCGGCCGCCAGGCACCCCTCGAGCAGCGCCTGGGTGCCCTCCACATTGGTGCGCACGAACGCGGCGCCGCTCTCGATGGACCGGTCCACATGGCTCTCGGCCGCGAAGTGCACCACCGCGTCCTGGCCCCGCAGCACACCGCCCAGCAGCTCCCGGTCGCAGATGTCGCCCTGTACGAAGGTGAGCCGCGGGTGGGCGGCGGGGAGGTTGTCACGGTTTCCCGCGTACGTCAGCTGGTCCACCACCGTGACGTGCGCGTCCTCGGAGTCCGGATATCCCCCGTCGAGCACGGTCCGTACGTAGTGCGAGCCGATGAATCCGGCTCCGCCGGTGACGAGGATTCTCATGAGACCACATCGCAGTCGGAATTCCACGCTCGAAGCATGTGCCTTTTCCCTTTTCGACGAGGGGACGGATACCGTTCGGTTCACGCTGGAGAACTGCCTGATTCCCGGGCATCTTTTGGCCGGCCGGTCCGGCCGCCGGGGGATGCCCGGGCGGGTTCTGCCGGCCCGGACCGGGCCCCGCGAGGTGTCAGCCGGTGCGGGCACCTCACCGTGCCCCGCCCGGCGAGGCTAGGCGGGACGCCTCGAAGCCCCCTCGAGACGGGCTCGGGGGGGCTTCGAGGACGGCTGGGAGATGTGCCGCGGCGTCAGCTGTCCTGCAGCAGCCCCAGAACGTTGCCGTCGAGGTCGGTGACGGTGGCCACCAGACGGCCGCCGCCGACGTCCGCGGCGGGGCTCTTGAGCGTGGCCCCCGCGGCCGTCACCTCGGCCAGCTTCGCCTCGATGTCGGGCACGTGCCAGTAGGCGACCGGCGAGGTGATGTCCTGCGCTCCCGCCGGCACCAGCCCGATGTGCTGACCTGCGAGGTCGAAGCCGACATAGAACTCCGAGTCGGTCTGCGGCTCGATGCCGAGCAGGGCGGCGTACACCTTCTTCGCCGCGGCCACGTCCGCTACGGGATGCAGCACGGTCTTGATTCCCTGAATGGCGGAGTCAGCCATTTCCACTCCTGGGGGGTTGGGATTTCGTCGCCCCATGCTAGGAAGATTCCCCGCCGCGATGCATCTCCGCACCCGATCGCTCCAGCGGATTTCCAGCCACTCTTGACCAGAATTGGAGAGGCCCTTGCCAGGCTGCGAGCGCGCTGAATTCAGGAGGGGAAAACAACGTGAAAAAGCTCGCATGGGTCACAGCGGTGGCCGTGGCCGGCCTGGTGGGGCCGGCCGTCGCCCCGGCGGCGGCAACGGACGCGACCGGGCCGGCCGCCGCAGGCATCGCCTGGTCACCGTGTCCCGACACCGACCCGGTCCTCGGCAGCCTGCTCAAGGGCCTGGACTGCGGCTCGGTCCAGGTACCGCTCGACTACGCCGATCCCGACGGCAGGAAGATCAGCCTGGCGCTGACCCGGGCCGTCCACACGGCCCCCGACAGCCAGTACCAGGGCGTCGTGATCCTCAACCGCGGCCAGTGGCCCGGCGGTATCGGCCGCGACCTGCCCACCCGCTACGCCCAGGGAACCACCGGACTGGCCAAGGACGTCGGCGCCGCCTACGACTGGATCGGCTTCGACCCGCGCGGCGTCGGCGCCAGCGAACCGTCCGTCGTCTGCGACAGCGACTACGTCTACCCCGGGCACGCCCAGCCCGACTCCGTGCCCGCCACGCCGGCCGCCGAGCAGGAATGGGCCGACCGGGCCCGCGCGTACGCCAAGAGCTGCGGCGACCGGTACGGCGACGTGCTGAACCACCTCACCACCAAGGACGCCGCCCGCGACCTCGACCGGATGCGGATCGCGCTCGGCCAGGAGAAGATCACCTACTTCGGCACCGACTGGGGCACCTACCTCGGCTCGGTCTACGCCTCGATGTACCCGGACCGGGTGAACCGGATGGTGCTGGACAGCGTGGCCCGCCCCAACGGCAAGTGGTACAAGGGCAACCTCGCCAAGAACGAGACGTCCGAGACGAACGCCCGGATCTTCTTCACCTGGGTCGCCCGCTACGACGCGGTCTACCACCTGGGCACCACCGCGGCCGAGGTCGAGGCGAACTACTACAAGGGCCAGGACGCGCTGGGAGCCGCCCCCCTCGACGGCAAGATCGGCCCGTCCGAATGGGCCGACGTCTTCGAGCCGGTCGTCTACCGCAGCTGGACCTGGCTCTCGCGCGCGAAGGTGCTCTCCGACTGGGCGGTGCGCGGCGACCCGGCATCGCTGCGGGCCACCTACACCGACCCGGGCTTCCCGCACCAGAACCGGCACGCGATGACCAACGCGGTCCAGTGCACCGACGCCGCCCAGCCGCGCAACTGGAACCGCTGGCACACCGACTACTCCCGCCAGTACGCCGCCGGGAACCGGTTTTTGACCTGGACCAACGCCTGGTACAACGCGCCGTGCGCGTTCTGGCCGGCGCCCGCGCAAAGTCCGCAGAAGGTCGGCGACCCTGCGGTGAACGTCCTGCTGGTGCAGCCGGAGTTCGACACCGCGCACGGCACCACCGGCGCCGTACGCACGCACAAGCTGTTCCCCAACTCCCGCCTGGTGCTGGAGCAGGGCGGCCACAACGTCGGCGCGGCACTGTCGGCGAACAACAACGCCTGCCTGAACACCTACGTCGGCAACTACCTGCGCGACGGCACCCGTCCCGCCTCCCGCAAGGGGATCGACGCGACCTGCCAGGCCTCCCCGGACCCGGTACCGGTTTCGGTCCCGGCGTCCTGAACCACCAAGCGGCCCCGCACCGTTGACGGTGCGGGGCCGCTTGGCGCTTTTGTTGCCGTCGCGGCTCAGTGCACGGCGGGCACCGGCCCGGCCTCGGGAACACCCGCGGGCAGTGCGGCGGACCGCAGCACGTCCGCGGGCGCCGTGCCGGCCCGGTGGGCGGCGACCAGGTCCTCCAGGGTCCGTGTCATCTCGTTGGGGGAGGGCATGGCCAGCACCTCCTCGCTCAGCCGCCGGGCGTTCGCCCGCAGCCCCTGGTCGTGGAGCAGGCGCTCCAGCGCGGCCCGCACCCGCGGCCCGTCCGCCTCGGCGGGCTTCATGGCCAGCCCCGCCCCCGAGCGTTCCAGGCAGCGGAGTTTGAGCGGGACGTCGAACGCCCGGCTGACCAGCAGTTGCGGCACGCCGTAGCGCAGGGCGCAGCCGAACGACCAGGTGCCGCCGTGATGCACCATGGCCGCGCAGGTCGGCAGGACGTCGGCCAGCGGCACGGACTCCACCAGACGGGTGTTGGCCGGCACCCGGTCGAGCCGGCCCTGGGACTCCCGCGGCAGGGTCAGGATCAGCTCCATCTCCAGGCCGGCCGCAGAGTCGAGGATCTCCTGGATCCGTTCCACGGGCAGCAGCTGCCGCACCGGACCGTCGTTGACCGCGTCCCCGAAGGTCATCAGGACCCGCGGTGCCCGCGGCGGTTCGGCGATCCACCGCGGCACCACGGCCGGCCCGTTGTAGGGGACGCACTGCATGGGCAGCGTCGTCGCCCGCTCGTCGGGCCTGAACGCCCCGGGCAGCGGGTCGATGGTGAACTGCCCGTCCACCAGCTCCTCGGAGAACGCGCGGCCGTACTTTCCGGCCCAGCCGGCCAGCCAGTCACGCAGTTTGTCGGCGCGGTCGTGCGGCGGGCGCAGCGCCTGCGCGTGCAGGAAGTCCTCCCGCATGCGGGAGTAGACGTCGACGGAGTACAGCACCCGGGCGTGCGCGGCCCCGACCGCCGCGGCGGCCACCGCGCCCGCGAACGCCTTCGCCCCCCACAGCACCAGATCGGGCCGCCACGCCTGGGCGAAGGCGACCAGTTCCTCCATCATCGAGTCGTTGGACCGCCGGGCCTGCGGCAGCACCAGGTCGTCCATCACCCCGGTGACCTGCTCCCAGCCCAGCCGCGCACGGTCGGGCCCCAGCTCGAACAGCGGGCCGAGCCCGTCCTGCGGAGACTTCCGTGCGCCGGACGGGGCAGTGGCGGCCGCCGCCTGGCGCCGCTCGTCGCGCCGTCTGCGCAGCTGAGGGCTCTCACCGGGCCCCACGCCCAGGCCCGTCAGCCCGGCCCCGGCGACGGCGTCCAGGAGATCGGGCCAGCCGGCCACCCGCACCTCGTGCCCGGCGGTCTGCAGCGACCACGCCAGCGGAACCAGGTTGAACAGGTGCGTCTTGAAGGGGAACGGCACGATGAGAACCCGCACGGCGGATCTCCTTCGGGTCAGGGGCGAGGGGGGTGGTGTGCGGCGACGCACGCGTCGACGCCCCTGCCATCCTGATCACGTATCCCGTGCGGGGCTTCTCCACGTTTGCCCAGTGCCGGTGGCGGCGGTCACCAGGAAGGTGACAGCGGCGACCGCCACCGCCGTCGGCAGGGGTCCCGCCAGGTCGCAGAGCGCGCCCGTGGCCAGGATGGACACCACCACCCCCAGGGGCAGCAGGGTGGCCCGCAGCGTCAGTACCGCCGGCAGCTGCGCGGCCGAGGCCACCGCCAGCAGCCGGTTGTTGTAGTGGACGTAGGCGACCTCGAACAGGACCAGGAACAGCGCGTACAGCACCAGCGTCGGCGCCGTGCGCCCGGCCAGCAGCGCGGCCAGCAGGAAGGGCATCGGCAGCAGCGCCCACGCGGCCGAGGGCAGCTGCCCGAGGTGGCGCTGGGCGGGCAGGGCGGCCAGCGACCCGGCGAAGACGGCGAGCGAGGAGACGGCGACGAAGACGCCCACCAGCCGGGTCCCGCCGTCCAGCACCTGCAGGGGGATCACGGTGACGGCCACGGTGTGGAACCCCTGCCAGAACGCGACCAGCAGGAACCGGGCGAACAGCCTGCGCAGCACCGGGTCCTCGACCCGCAGCCCCCCGGCGGCCGCCCCGCCCCCGGCGTCCGCGGCGGCTGCCCCGCCCCCGGCGGCCCCGGTGTTCCGGGCGTCATCCGCCTTCGCGCGGGCGTTGCCGGCAAGCGTCGGCAGGGCCCAGGCGAGCAGCGCGGACAGCACCAGCAGCGCCGCGTTCACCGCGACCAGGCCCCGCAGCGGCAGGACCGCCGCGGCCGGCCCCGCCAGCGCCGCCCCGGCACTGACCCCGGTCAACTTGCCTATCTCGGCGAAGGTGTTGGCGCGCTCCAGCCGCTCGGGGGCGACGGCGGCGCGCAGCACGACCGAGGTGGCCGAGCGGGTGAGCGCCTCGCAGAACCCGCGGACCAGGACGAGGACGGCGGCCACCGCGAGCAGCGCGCGGCCCGGCACCGCCAGGGCGGCCAGGGTCAGGACCAGGCTCGCCGCCTCGGCCGCCCGCACCAGGTGCTCCGGGGCGCGCCGGCGCAGCAGCGAGTTGAGCGGATGTGCCAGCAGCAGCGCGGGCAGCCACGGCGCACTCAGCACCGCCCCGGCCAGCAGTCCCGACCCGGTGACCGATCCCACGTGCGTGGACAGGCTCACCAGAAGCAGGAAACTCCCGCACGCGTTGACGAACAGCAATACGGGAGTGAAATTCGGTGAACGGTGTACCGCGGGAAGAAAAGTCGATGTCATCACGTACCCCTCCAGGGACCGGAGGATGCCAGAGATGAACACATTTCAGCGAGAGGGGCCCCTGCCTATCGTGAACATATGACAGCAACCACCGGGAACAGCCCGTGCATCGTGATGGTCGATGCCTATGCCGCCGTCCGTTCACTCGTTCTTGAATTCAAGAAGCAGGGGTGTTCGGTCGTCCGTGTGCAAAGCACACGCGAGGTGCCGTTCGTCTACCGGTCGGCGCCTTTCGTCCGCGACGACTTCGCCGCCGACATCGTCCACGACGGCGACGTGGCGGCCACCCTCGCCGCCGTCGCGGCGTTCACGCCCCTCGCGGTGGTCTCGGGCGGCGAGGTGGGGGTGGAGCTCGCGGACCTGCTCGCCGAGCGGCTCGGCCTGCCCGGCAACGGAACCGCCCTGAGCACCGCACGGCGCGACAAGCACGTCATGGTCGAGACCGTGCGCGCCGCCGGCCTGCGCGCGGCCCGCCAGCTGCGGGTCACCGACGCCGGCGAACTGGCCGCCTGGCACCGCGAACTGGGCGGACGCGTCGTCGTCAAACCGCTGCGCAGCGCCGGCAGCCAGGGCGTCTCCTTCTGCGACACACCCGAGGAGTCGGCCGCCGCCTTCAGCGCCCTGGCCGGCACCGACGACGTCTTCTCCCGGGCCAACGACGGGGCCGTGGCGCAGGAGTACCTCCCGGGCACCGAGTACATGGTCAACACCGTCAGCCGCGACGGCCGCCACCACGTCTGCGACATCTGGCGCACCAGCCGCGTCAGCGCCAACGGCATCGTCGACCTGTGCGACGCGCTCGCGCTGACCGACTCCGGCGACCGGGCCGCGGCCCCGTTGAGCCACTACGCCTTCCAGGTCCTGGACGCCCTGGGCATCCGCCACGGCCCCGCGCACGTGGAGATCAGGATGACCCCCGACGGACCGTGCCTGGTCGAGGCCGGCGCCCGGATCGCCGGCGGCGGCATCCCCGCCAGCGCCGGCCTGGGCATCGGCGCCTCGCAGCTGGAATGGACCGTCGAGGCCTGCCTGCGTCCCGAACGGTTCCACGCCCGCGCCCAGCGCCCCTACACCCTGCGCCGTCATTGCGCGATCGCCGGCATGGTCTCGCCGGTCCAGGGCGTGCTCAGCGAGTACCGGGGCATCGAGGAGATCCAGCGGCTGGAGAGCTTCCACACCCTGGCGACCCCGGTCAAACCGGGCCAGGACATCGTCCCGACCGTCGACGACCTGACCTACCCGGTCATCGTGACGCTGCTGCACGACCTCGAGGAGGTCGTGCAGCGCGACCTGAACACGATCCGCCACCTCGACGGCACCGGCTTCTACGTCCTCGACGGCACGGCCGGCCCCTGACCCCCCGCAGGCTGCCGTGTCCCCGACCGCGCGGCCGGCCGCCGACCGCGCCGTTCGACCGCCGCCCGGCAGCAGTTGAACATCACCGCCCGGTGCCCGCCGGCGCCGGGCGCGACCATGCCGGCCGCGGCACCCGGTAGACGAAGCTGACGGCGGTGCGCGGCTGCGCCGCCGTCGTGTTGGGCGCCGAGCGGTGCAGCACCAGCCCGTCGAACAGGACGGCCGACCCCGGCTCCAGCTCCATCACCACCGCCTTGTCCGTGTCCGGCAGGTGCTCGTCGGCCACATGCGGCTCCGTCGCCCGCTCCAGCGGCGCCTGGCCCGGCAGCCGCTCGCTGTCCCCGGAATGCGGGAGCAGCCCGAGCAGGTGCGACCCGGGCAGGAACTCCAGACAGCCGTTGCGGACGGTGGCCGGCTCCAGCGCGACCCACACCGTCACGATGCCGTGCTCCCGCGGGTCGAAGCCGGGCGGCGCGAACGCCATGTCCTGGTGCCAGGGCTTGGCCGAGCCCACCACCGGCGGCTTGGCCCACAGGAAGGAGTTGACCAGCGTGCCCGGGGCGCCGGCCGCCCGGGCGACCGGCCCGCCGGCCAGGTCCAGCGCGTGCTGCACGGCGGCGAACTCCGGGACGTGCACATGGATCCGGTCGGCCGAGCGCAGCACCCCCCGCAGCGCCCCGGCCCCCTGCTGCCAGGCCGCCCAGCCGCCGATGCCCGGCGCCTCCAGCACGAAGTCCCCGCCCGAGACGGCACGGTCGCGGGTGAGGTCCTCCAGCGCGCCCACCGCCCGCCGCAGCCGGATGAGCGCGTCACCGGCCGCGAGCCCCGGAAGCCGCACGAATCCGTTCTCCCGTATTCCCCCGGAATCAGTCTCCACCATTTCTCGTCCTCCCTCGCTTGACATCGGATCACCCGCGAACCTACCCGCATGTATCACAGGCCGTTCATGTTCAAGACGAGCCGGAAAATGGGCCGTTGCCGTGCCTTCGGCGCCCTGCGTATCCTCTCGGGCCAGGTGGCCGCACGGCCCCGTCAAAAACTATTGCGGAGGGAGTGGAATATGAGCGACGGCACCTTTATGGAGACCCGTGACGCGGACGAGGAGACCAGCAAGTGGTAATCCTCTGACAGCGAAGTACGCGCCGCCCGTACGGAATTCCGTACGGGCGGCACGTCGTCCCGAGAGAGGCAGAAATGGTAGGCAATCGCGTTTCCCACGTCATCGACCTTCCCGCCGACCTGCTGGTGATCGACGACTCCACCGACGAGCGCTACTGGGCCTCGGTGGAACGCGTCGTCGACCTGGCCGGGCAGAAGGCGCGCGGAGCCGACGGGGTGCCGCTGCTGGCGAGCCTGGTGGCAGCCCACCCCGAGTGGCCGGTGCGCGCCGGCGCGGTGCGGCTGCTGGCCGCCCACCACGCGGACGATCCCGCCGCGGCCACCGCCGTGGCCGCCGCGACCCACGACACCGTCGACTGGGTCGCCTTCACCGCACTGAAGGTCATCACCCAGTACCGGATCGCCGCCGCCGTCCCCGACCTCATCCGCATCTCCGGCTGGCCCAGCAACTTCACCCGGCCCGACTGGGCGCGCAAGCCCGTCGGCTGCGGCGCGGCCCTGACCAAACGCGCCCTCATCGCCGTCTTCGGCACCCGCGACCCCGCCGAACTGCGCCGCCTGGAGGACGAGTACTTCACCGACATGCGGGCCAGGATCACCGCCGCGCGCAGCCGCCCCCGCCGCCACGACGACGTCGTCCTGGTACCGGCCGGCCCGGCGATCATCGGCGCCGACGAGAAACCCGACGCCTTCCGCATGGCCCAGGACGACAGCACCCTGCGCGCCGTGGACGTGCCCGCCTTCCTCATCGACCGCACCACCGTCACCAACGCCCGCTACCGCGTCTTCCTCGACGAGGTCGGCGACTCCGGCGAGTTCGACCACCCCGACCAGCCCCTGGAACGCTCCCACCGCCCCGCCCACGCGCACGACCCGCGCTTCAACGCACCCCACCTGCCCGTCGTCGGCCTCGACTGGTACGACGCCCACGCCTTCGCCAAGTGGGCCGGCGGCGCCCTGCCCAGCGAGGTCCAGTGGGAGAAGGCCGCACGCGGCACCGACGGCCGCCGCTACCCCTGGGGCCAGGACTGGGACCCCCAGAAGGTGAACTACGTCGAGCGGTCCTTCGGCGAGCAGGTGAGCGACCTCGACTCCCTCGAAGCCCTGCTGCTCACCGTCGAACAGGGCACCGACCCCGCCCACCCGGTGCTCGCCGCCGACGCCCTCCCGCAGGGCGCCAGCCCCTACGGAGCCCTGCAGATGTCCGGCAACGTGTGGGAACTGACCCGCACCAACTTCTACACCGGCCAGGACATGGACCCCTTCTTCCAGGGGCGCCACCCGCTGGACTTCATGAACCGCAAGGACGCCTTCCACGTCCTGCGCGGCGGCACCTGGACCTCGCCGCCCACCTGCCTGACCACCTTCTACCGCGGCAAGGACCTCATCACCGACCGGCACAACGAGGTCGGCTTCCGCTGCGTGTACGAGACGAGCACCTGATGCGCCTGACCTCGCTCGGCCACGCCGCCGTCCTCCTGGAGACGGGCAGCGAGCGGATCCTCTTCGACCCCTGGCTCACCCAGCGCCTGGACCGCTTCTGGGAACACCACCCGCCGCTGCCCGCAGACCTGGTGCGCCAGGTCCTCGACGACGGCGTCGACTACGTGGTCCTCAGCCACCACCACTTCGACCACCACCACTTCCCCTCGCTGCGGCAACTGGCCGACGGCGCCGACGTCGACTTCGACGACAGCCCCCGCCAGAGCTCCGCCGTCACCTGCATCTACCCCGCGGGCCCCGTGCCGCCCCGGCTGACCGCCTCCGGCCTGGGGCACCAGGCGATCGCCTGGACCCTGCGCCGCCTGGGCTTCGAGCGCCTGCACCCGGTGACACCGGGCGACACCCTCACCCTGGGCGCGGCCAGCCTGCGCACCTTCCCCTCGGCCGTGCCGTTCCCCGAGATGAGCGTGCTGGTGCAGACCGCCGACGCGGCCGTCATGCTGTGCGGCGACGCACTCCTGCACGAGAGCACCGCGGCCGCCTTCCGGCGCGACGACGCGCCGCGCCTGGACGCCGTGTTCGTCCCCGCGCACAGCGTCTCGCCGCCCGGCGTGCTGACCGAGCGCCGCCCCCTGAACGACCCGGACGCGGTCCGCGCCCGCGCCGCGGCGAACTTCGACCGCTACGTCGAGGCGATCCCCGCGGCCCTGACGGTGCCCTCCTCGTTCGGCTGGCGGGTCGGCGGCGACGGCGACGGCGAACACGACTACTCCTGGTGCAACCGGACGATGTTCCCCCTCACCCCCGTCCAGGCCCTGCGCCGGCTGGACGACCTGGGCCGCGACGGCCTGCTGTGGGGACCCGGCCAGGTGATCGAGATCGCCGACGGCAAGGCCGCCCCCGCCGAGGGACCCGTCGCGCCCGCCGCCTACGACTTCGACCGGCTCTACGCCGAGGTGAGCCTCGACCCGGCCACCCCGGTGCCCCCGTTCGACGCCGCCGCCGACCGCTACGGCCGCCAGAGCCGCACCTGCGAGGACCTCCTGCACGAACTCCTGGACCGCCTGGTGGCCACCGACTACTGGTACCGGGCGCTGGACGACGGCGCCGGACGCCACGTCATCTCGCTGTACGAGGACCACGGCGCCCAGAACGCCTTCCTCCTGGACCCGGTCACCCACCGGGTCACCCGGCTCGGCGAAGGGCCCGCCCGCGCCCACCTGGCCGGCGGCGAGAGCTGGACCGAGACCGCGGCGAGCACCCTTGAGGCCCTGCTCGGCGCCGACCTCTTGTTCGGCAGCTCCTTCGGCCTGTGGGCCAGCGACGGCGTCCTGCTCTCCGCGGTCTTCCACCACCCGTCCTTCTACACCCGCCACGTGGAGCGCGTACTGCAGGAGGCGAGCACCCCGTGAACAACCCGGCCCCGAACAACCCGGTCCTGCTCGACCACGAGAGCACCTGCCTGCGCGGCAACCCGCTGGGCGACCCGCACCGCCGCCGCATCGAGGTGCACCTGCCCCCCGGATACGACGGCATCCGCCGCTACCCGGTCATCTACTGGCTGCCCGGATTCGGCGCCCACCCCGGCCTGGGCAACCGGGCCCTGTCCTTCGGCGCATCCGTCGCCGACCGCCTGCACCAGGCGATGACGGACGGCCGGGTGCCGCCCGCCCTGCTCGTCGTGCCCGACTGCACCACCGCCTACGGCGGCTCGCAGTACCTCGACTCCGCCGCCTCGGGCCGCTACGCCGCCTACCTCGCCGAGGTCGTCGCGGAAGTCGACGCCCGGTTCGCGACCCTGCCCGACCCGGCCCGGCGCGCCATCGGCGGCAAGTCCAGCGGCGGCTACGGCGCACTCGTCGCGGGCATGACCTCCCCGCTGTTCGGCGCGGTCGTCGCCTGCTCACCCGACGCCGGGTTCGAACACTGCTACCTGCCGCTGCTGCCCGCCACCCTCGACACCGTCCGCGCGGCCGGCGGCGTCGACGCCCTGCTGGCCCGCCGCGACAGCGGCCCGCACGACGTCCCCTTCATGGTGGCCATGAGCATCATCGCCATGGGCATGTGCTACACCGACCAGCCCCGCACCACCCCGCAGGACGCACTGCCCTGCGACCCCGTCACCGGCCGCTTCCGCGACCAGGTGTGGCAGCGCTGGCTCACCCACGACCCGGTCCGGATGCTCCCCGCCCACACCGGCCCGCTCACCGAACTGGGCCTGCTCCACCTCGGCGTCGGCGAACGCGACGAGTACGGCATGCACTGGGGGACCCGCGCACTGCACGCGGCCCTCGACACCCACCACGTCCCGCACACCTACCAGGAACACGCGGGCGGACACCACGGCATCGAGCACGTCTTCACCGACGCGCTCGCCCACCTGTGGCGGGTATGGCCGCACCGGCAGGAACCGGGGAACAACACGTGTGCGGCATAGCGGGCTTCATCAGCCTGGACGGACGACGCGACCCCGCATGGCTGGACGCCCTGGGCCGGACCATGACCGACGCCATGGCACACCGCGGCGAGGCCGCCGCCGCGCCCTACGTCTCCTCGTGCGGCACCGTCATGCTGTGCGCGACCCGCCTGGCGGTCCGCGACCGCACCGAGGCGGGCGACCAGCCGATGACCGACCCCACCGGCCGCATCACGCTGGTCCACAACGGCGAGGTCTACGGCTCCCGTTCCCCCGCGCCACCGCTGTGGCCGCGCCGCACCACCTGCGACACCGAGTTCGTGCTCCAGCAGATCTGCCGCCAGGACGATCCCGGGGCCGCACTGCGCCCGCTGGACGGCATGTTCGCCCTCGCCTGGCACGACACCACGACCGGCCGCGTGGTGCTGGCCCGCGACCACTTCGGCGTCAAACCGCTCTTCTACACCGTCACCGAAGGCGCCCTGCTGTTCGCCTCCGAGCAGGGCGTGCTGCTGCGCACCGGCCTGGTGACCCCCGAGGTCGACCCCGAGGAGTTCGTGCTGCGCTCATGGATCCGGATGGACGCCGCCGACGACCACACCTGGCTGCGCGGCATCCAGTCCCTGCAGCCCGCCGAATACCTCCTCCTGGACCGCCCGCACACCAGCACCCACCGCTACTGGAAACCCGCCGCGGTCGACGACCCGATCCAGCCCGAGGAGATCAGGGCCGCCTTCGACCGGGCGATCCAGCAACGGTCCGTGTCCGACGTCCCCCGCGCCGCGGTCCTCAGCGGCGGCGTCGACAGCACCGCGATCGCCGCCGCCCTGACCCGCACCGGAGTACCCCTGGACGCATACGTGCTGCGCTACCAGGACGGCATCGGCGGCTCCGGCGACGACGTCACCTACGCCACCGAGGTCGCCGGCCGTCTCGGCGTCCCGCTGACCGTCTGCGACCTGGACAGCGACAGCGCCGCCGCCCTGGTGCCCGTCCTGCCCACCCGGCTGATGCGGCCGCTGCTGCACGGCGCCGAGCTGGCGATGCACCACCTCTACCGCACCATCGCCGACGACAACAACGTCGTCGTCTACTCCGGACACGGAGCCGACGAACTCTGGGGATACCAGGCCGGCCGCTACTTCCCCGTCGTCGACCCCTACGCCCCCACCTTCATCCACGGACGCCACTACCTCACCCACCGCCTGCACGCCGACGAACGCCCCGTCTGGGCCGGCCTCATCAGCTGGATGGCCCACGAACTCGACGTCGACATGACGGCGGTGACCGACCGGGTGTGGGAACGCACCCTGGACGAGTACCGGGCGCTCAAGACCGCCTCCCCCCTCAAACGCGGCCGGCACCACCTGATGCGCCGCTTCCTGGTCTACGTCAACGACATGGTGGACGCCACCTCGGCGACCTTCACCCTGGAGGACCGGCCCGTCTTCCAGGACGTCGCCCTGACCGAACTGGCCTTCCGCTGCCCCGAACACCTCAAGGACACCAACCAGCCCGGCACCCACAAAGGCCTCCTCAAAGCAGCCCTCGCCGACCTGCTGCCCGACTCGGTGCGCGCCCGCCGCAAACAGGGCTTCCCCAGCCCCGCCGACCCCGGATACACCCGCCGGCTGAGCGAACTCGCCGACGCACTGGGCACCCCCTTCGGCCTGCCCGCACCCCCGGCCGCCCTGCGCGCCGAACTCGGCGTCGGCGAATGGATGTTCCTGGCATCCGCCTCCGCCTGGACCGACCACCTCACACAGCTCGCAACCCACCCGAGGAGTCACGGTGAGCCCCTCCGTCCCCCGATGGCGCCCGCAGGTCCTGCACCACGCGGCCGACCTTGACCCCGTCCCCCCGGTGATGGACGAGACCCGCGCCCAGGACTGGTGCACCTTCGTGCTGTGGCAGCCCGCCCAACTGCCCCCGGGCTGCCACAGCCGCACCGGCACCCTGCGCCGCGAGGCGCCCCCCGGACGCGTCGACGCCGCCGGCCGCAGCCCCTGGAGCGACGCCAACCCCTCCGGCTACCGCACCGAGATCTCCGGCGGCGGACGCAGGCTGCGCCTCAAGCAGTTCCTCTACGACTGGGCCTTCCCCGCCGCCGACCACCCCTGCCTGTGGGGCAGCGAGACCCGCCCCCACGAGATCGGCGAGGGCCGCGTGGTCTGGCTCGGCACCGACTACCTCGGCCACCGGGCCGGCAGCGCCCGCATGGCCCGTACCACCGTCGAACTCTCCGTACTGGAGGGCGAGTTCACCGACGAGGAGATCATCGCGCTGTTCGCCGCCCTGCGCCCCGCCGTGCCCGAGACGGTGCCCCGGATACTGGCCACCCCGTTCTCCGAACTCAGCTACTGGGCCCGCTACCCGGCCGACACGGTGGCCGTGCCCACCGGCGTCTTCGCCTTCCAGCGGCGCGGCCGCACCCATGAGGGCCACTGGACCCCCTCCGCGCAGCTCACCGCCTTCCTCGGCAAACAGGGCATCCCGCTCACGGCCGGCCCCTTCCACGCCGACGGCGCCGCCGTCTTCGGCGACGGCGCCACCGTCCGCGAACTCGACGTCGTCTACGCCACCCCGGCCGGCGGCGAACTGCGCCTGACCGCCCAGCGCACCGGCGGCGGCCGCCTCCGGTTCCCGCCGCGCCGCGACAAGCACCCCGCCACCGACGAGATCCGCGACCTCGCCGGCCGCCCGGTCCACCTCGGCTACCTCAGCGCCGAGTACGGAGCCTGCGACGCCTGGTGGCAGCACCCCGACGGCTACGACCTCAGACTCCTCTCCAGCGCCGGCACCGGCCTGGGCCGCGAGGCGTTCTTCGCCCTGCTCACCACCATCGACGCCGAACTGCGCCTGGCCGGCAACGCGGAGGCGCTGGGATGAGCGGGCAGGAACACCCGGCCCTCGCCCCCGTCGCCGAGGGCTCCGCCAACACCCGTGCCGATGAGGTGAGTTCACCGCGAGGGCCGGTCTCCGGTCCCGTGACCGGCGGTGCGGACCGTGACCGTGCCGCCACCACCCTTCTGAGGAAGGGGACTTCGCCGAAGCGGCCGGTCTCCGGACCCGCGACCGGCGGTGCCGTCAACGGCCGCCCGGACCGGGACGGTTCGCGGGGGCGGGACATCGTCGACCCGGCCACCGGCCGTGTTCTCGCCCGCCTGCCCGACACCGACGCCCCCGGCGTCGCCGGCGCCGTGGCCCGCGCGGACACCGCGTTCCGCACGGTCTGGGCCGACACATCCCCGGCCCGCCGCGCAGGCCTGCTGCGCGAACTCGCCGGCCTGCTGCGCCAGGACCGCGACCACCTCGCGGCGCTGGAACGCGCCAACGCGGGCAAGCCCACCGCCCGCGCCGCCGCCGAGGTGGACTTCGCCGCCGACGTCGTCGACTGGTTCGCCGCCGCCGCCCGCTACCCGGTGGGGGAGACCCACCCGGCCGGCCCCGGCATGCGCACCTACACCGACCGGGTGCCGGTGGGGGTGTGCGCGGCGATCTGCCCGAACAACTACCCGCTCCTGCTGGCCGTCTGGAAGATCGCCGCCGCGCTCGCGTACGGCAACACGGTCGTCGTCAAACCGGCACCCGAGACACCGCTGTCCATCCGCCGCCTGGTCGACCGGGCCGACGGCCTGCTTCCCCCGGGCGTGCTCAGCGCCGTCTACGGCGGAGCGGAGACGGGCCGGCTGCTGTGCGAGCACGAGGCCGTCGGCATGGTCTCCTTCACCGGCTCCACCGCGGCGGGCCGCGAGGTAGCCCGGCGCTGCGCGGACGGCCTCAAGCCCGTCTCCCTGGAACTGGGCGGCAAGAGCCCCGTCGTGGTCTTCCGCGACGCCGACCTGGACGCGGCCGCGCGGGCGGTCGTCGCCGGCTTCACCGGCAACACCGGCCAGATGTGCGTGGCCGGGACCCGCCTGATCGTCGACCGGGCCGTGCACGGCCAGTTCGTCGCACGCGTCGCCGAGCTGGCCGGCGCCCTTTGCGTCGGCCCGCCCCAGGACCCCCGCACCGATCTCGGCCCGCTGATCAGCCGGGCCGCCGCCGACCGCGCGGCCCACGCGGTCCAGGAGGCGGCCGCCCGGGGCGCGCGGGTGATCCTGCCGCCCGGCCGCCACGAGGTCCGCCACGACCTCGACGCAGGGTTCTACGTCCACCCGGCCGTCGTGGACGGCGCCCCCTTCGACACCCGCGCCTGGCGCGAGGAGCTCTTCGCCCCGGTGCTGACCGTCGCGGCGTTCGACACCGACGCCCAGGCCCTGGACCTCGCCCACGACACCGCCTACGGCCTGTCGGCCTCCGTCTGGACGTCGGACGCCGACCGGGCCGAGCGCTTCGGCCGGGCCCTGCGCGCCGGCATGGTGTGGGTCAACACCTGGGGCGACACCGAGGAGACGGTCAGCGTCTCGGGCATGGGCCAGTCCGGCTACGGCCGCGAACTGGGCATCCACGCGGTGGAGGGCTACACCCGGCCCCGCGCCGTCTGGGTGGCCCACCGGCCGGGACGGTAGACCACGATGCCCCGGCCCGCCGCCCCGAAGTCCGCTTCTCCCCGGCCCGCCGCCGCCCCGAAGTCCGCCTCTGCGCGGTCCGCCGCCGCCCCGAAGTCCGCTTCTTCGCAAGCCGCCTGCCCGCGGCTCGACTTCCGCAGCGACACCCGCACCGTGCCGGACGCGCGGATGCGCGCGGCGATGGCCCGGGCCGAGGTCGGCGACGACGTGTACGGCGACGACCCCACCGTCGCCCTCCTCGAACAGAACGCCGCCCGACTGCTGGGCACCGAGGCCGCCCTGCTCACCCCCACCGGCACGATGGCGAACCTGCTCGCCCCGCTCGCCGCGTTCGGCCCCGCGTCCCCGCCGCCACGCCTGATCGTCGGCGCCGGCACCCACATGGCGTTCCTCGAATCGGCCGGACTGCGCCGCTTCGGCCGCATCGAACTGGCCCCGGTGGCCCAGCACTCCGACGGCCTGCCCGACCTCGACGCCCTGGCCGCGCTGCTGTCCGCCCCGGCCGGCCGGCCGACCGTGGTCTGCCTGGAGAACACGAGCATGATGCACGCCGGCAACGCCCTGGACGCCGCGGCGACGCGCTCGGTGGCCGCGCTGGCCCACCGCCACGGCGCGCACTTCCACCTCGACGGCGCCCGCCTCGCGAACGCGGCCGTGGCCCTCGACGTCCCACCCGCCCAGCTCGCCGGACCCGCGGACAGCATCACCTTCTCGCTCTCCAAAGGGCTCGGCGCACCGGCCGGCGCCCTGCTGTGCGGAACGTCCGCGTACACCGCGTACGCCCGCGAGCTGAGGGGATGGCTGGGCGGCTCCCTGCACCAGGCGGGAGTCCTCGCCGCGCCCGCGCTGACCGCGCTTCGCCGCCTGCCCGACCTGGCCGCCGACCACGACAAGGCCGCCGCGCTCGCCGCCGGCCTGGCCGCGCTGCCCGGCGTCACGGTCATGCGCCCGCCCCGGCCGACCAACATGGTCATGGCACGCCTCGCCGGGCTGAGCGCGCAGGAGTGCGCCGCGCGCCTGGCCGGCCACAACGTGCGCGTCCTGCCGCTGCCCAACCATCATGTGCGCTTCGTGACGCACCGCGCACACGACATGATCGGTGTGCGCGACGCCGTCGGCGCCGTGGCGGCCGTGGCAGCGACGGCCGCCCGCGGCCGGCCGACAACCGACGGAGAACTCCCGCACGGGGAGCTCTCCTTGACGATGGAGGAATCATGACGGACGTGTCACCGCGTGGACTGCAGGAGCGGCTGCGCGACACCCGCGCGCGGCTGGAGAGCGACGTCGACCTGTGGGTCGCGACAGCGGGCGCCTCGGGCGGCGTCCACCTCGTGCCGCTCTCCTACCTGTGGGACGGGACCGCGTTCCTCGTCTCCACGCCGCGGACCTCGGTCACCGGCCGCAACCTGCTGGCCGACGCCCAGGTGCGCCTGGGCGTCGGCCCGACACGCGACGTCGTGATCGTCGACGGTGTCGCGGAGCCGGTGGACGTCGCCGGCCTCGGCGACAAGGCGGCCGACGCGTTCGCGGCCAAGACCGGCTTCGACCCGCGCCAGGAGACCGACGCGCCCTACCAGTACTTCCGGATCCGGCCGCGCCGCATCCAGGCCTGGCGGGAGGCGAACGAACTGGCGGGCCGCACCCTCATGCGCGACGGCGCCTGGCTCGGCTGACCTCGCTCGCCGCGTACCGCCCGCCGCGAGCGTGCGCACGCGCCGGGCCGGCCGATCGCGCCGAGTCCGGTGAGGCGTCCGTGACGCCGGCCATGTCCGGGAGGGCGCCCGCGCCGCGGCCGCGTTCGGCGACCGGCGGACCTCCCAGGCCGGCACGGACCGTGTGCTCGCCGCGGTGCGGCGGACGGGCCGGCGCGGTCGCGTCTCGGGCCCGAACGCACCTTCCCCCTCATGCCCTCCTGTGCTTGTCTGGGGGCCGTTTTCCGTGCGGGGGACGGGAGTTGCCGTATGCGCAGCCCGTCAGCCCGTCAGCCCGTCAGCCGGTGCCGGTGTCGGGCGGGCCCTGCGGGGAGATCAGGCCGCTCTCGTAGGCGAGGACGACGGCCTGGACGCGGTCCCTCAGGTCGAGCTTCGACAGGATGCGGCCGACATGCGTCTTGACCGTGGTCGGGCTGAGGAAGAGGCGGTCCGCGAGTTCGGCGTTGCTCAGGCCGGTCGCCAGCAGGCGCAGCACCTCCAGTTCGCGCGGGGTCAGCCCGGACAGGTCACGGCGGAGGCCGGTCTGCGGGGACTCCTGGCGGTGCGCGAACCGCTCGATGAGCCTGCGGGTGATCGTGGGCGCGAGCAGCGCGTCGCCGCAGCGCACCAGGCGCACGGCCGCCACGAGGTGCTCGGGGGTGACGTCCTTGAGCAGGAAGCCGCTGGCTCCGGCGGTGAGCGCCGCGTACACGTAGTGGTCGAGGTCGTACGTGGTGAGGATGATGACCCGGGCGCCGCCGGAGCCGTCGGGTCCGCTGCCCAGAATGCGCCGGGTGGCCTCGATGCCGTCCATCCGCGGCATCCGGATGTCCATGAGGACGACGTCGGGCCGGGTGCGCCTGACGGCGTCGACCGCCTCGGCCCCGTCCGCCGCCTCGGCCGTCACCTCGATGCCGTCGGCGGCGAGGATCATCCCGAAACCCGTACGCACCAGGGCCTGGTCGTCCGCGATGACCGCGCGCAGGGCGGGCCCGTTCACACCGCCTCCCACGGGATTCGGGCCGTGACCCGGTATCCGCCGGTGAGCGTGGGCCCGGCGGTGAGCTCGCCGCCGTAGAGCGCGAGCCGCTCGCGCAGTCCGATCAGTCCGCGGCCGTTGCCGTCCACCGCGGGCGAGTCCCGGACGGCTCCCGTGTCGGTCACCTCGATCTCCAGCCAGGAGCCGGCGAAGCCGATCGCCACCGTCGCACCGGCGCCCGCCGCGTGCTTGATCGTGTTGGTGAGCGCCTCCTGGACGACGCGGTACGCCGTCAGTTCCACCCCGGGCGGCAGCGGCCCGGCAGGCTTTGACACCGTCAGGCCCACCGGTGTCCCGGCGGCCCGGACCCTTTCGGCGAGGGCGTCGAGCTGTCCGAGGCCGGGCTACGGTTCCAGGCCGTCGGCGGGGCTGTCGGCGCCCGCGTCCGGGCCGGCGAGCAGGCCCATCACATGGCGGAGTTCGGCCATGGCGGCGCGGCCGCCGGCCTCCACCGCCAGCAGGGCCTGCTTGGACCGCTCGGGGGCCGCGTCCATCACCTTGCGCGCCGCGCCCGCCTGAATGACCATCACGCTCACATTGTGGGTGACGACGTCGTGCAGTTCGGCGGCTATCCGGGCGCGCTCCTCCTCGACGGCCCGGCGCATGGCCTTCTCCTGGGCCTGCTGGAGGTCCGTGAAGCGTTTGCGGCTGGCCTCCAGCCGCAGGCGCCCGAAACGGACGAGGCTGGCCAGCACCCCGACGACCAGGAGCACGACGGCGGGGCTCGACCAGCCCGGGAGCACGGGGTCCGAATCCCGGAACGCGACACCCGCCAGCACCGCGGCGACGACCAGCGCGGCCATCGCCCGCGTCCGGTAGCGGCTGAGCGCGACGGCTCCGTACGCGCCGATACTGCAGGTCAGCACGTTGATCCAGGAGACGCTGTCACCTATCGCCAGCACCGCGGCGAGGACCACCCCGAACGTGAGCAGCGGATACCTGCGCCGGGCCACGAGCGGCAGCGCCGACAGCACGACCAGGACCCAGGGCGGCACGGAGGGCTCCGGTTCGTACCCGGGCCCAGGGCGGGGAACGGCCGGGGGGTAGGGGAGCGCGCCCCGGCTCTCGGACACGGCCCTGGAGCTGATCCGTACCGGCCCGTCGCCGGGGTAGCGCGCCGCCACGACCAGCGCGACGACGGTCAGCACGAGGGCCAGCGCCACGTCCACGCGCACCGCCCGCCGGGACAGCGGGGCGGGCTCACCCTGCGACCGCAGCGCGTCGCGGACGTGCGCCCACCACGTTCCCGGCCGCAGCACGTCGCCGGCCCGCTCCCGCCATGGGCCCGCCCACGGCGCGTCGCGCGGCCGCCCGTACGCCTCCTCCGTCTCCATCCGCACATTGTGTGGCCCCGCGGCACGGGCCCGCGTCCGCCTGCGCGGCCGGGGCCCCTGTCCCCCGGGAGTACTCCTCGGGAATGACCCCGCGGCCGTCTCCTTCGCGGGGAGGGCCCGATGTCGGTGCCGCGGCCGACGCGCCCCGCCGGCGTCCGCCCGTACGTTCACCGGGCCTGCACAGGGCATCGGCTCCTCGACCACGAAGGACGGACCCACCCATGACTCAGGTGATCGAACTGGAGGGCGTGGCCAAGCGGTACGGCGGCGCCGACGCCGCGGCGCTGGGACCGGTGGACCTCCGCGTGGCCCAGGGCGAGGCCCTTGCCGTGACCGGTCCGTCCGGCAGCGGCAAGTCCACGCTCCTCAACCTCGTCGCCGGTCTGGACCGGCCGAGCGAGGGCACCGTGACCGTGGCCGGGCAGCGCATCGACCGGCTGAGCGAGCACGCGCTGGCCCGGTTCCGCCGCGAACACATCGGCATGGTCTTCCAGTTCTTCAACCTGCTCGACGACCTCACCGTCGCCGACAACATCCAGCTTCCCGCCCAGCTGACCGGGACCGCCCGGCGAGCGGCGGCATCGCGTGCCGGGGAGCTGATGGAGGTGCTGGGAATCCAGAAGCACGCCCGCGCCTACCCGGGGCGGCTGTCCGGCGGCGAACGCCAACGGGTCGCGGTGGCACGGGCCTTGGTGAACAGGCCCGCCCTGCTGCTCGCCGACGAGCCGACCGGCGCGCTGGACACCGCGTCGGGGCAGGAGGTACGGGAACTGCTCGTGGACCTGCACCGCGGCGGCCAGAGCGTCGTCCTGGTCACGCACGACCTGGAGCTGGCCCGGGCGTGCGCGCACCGCACGATCCATCTGGTGGACGGCCGCGTCGCCGCCGACACGCACGCGGAGGCCGTCCGATGAGCCGGATCGGCGGCGGCGCGCTGGGGCGGGTCGTGCGCTCCGGGGTCGGCAGACGACGCGTGCAGACGCTGGTGATCGCCGTGGCCACGATGATGGCGGTGGCCTCGGCCGTGGTCGCCGGGTCCCTGATGGTCGCCACGAACGCCCCGTTCGACCGTGCCTTCGCGCAGCAGCACGGCGCGCACCTCACCGCGCAGTTCGACCCGGACCGGGTGAGCGCGGCCCGGCTGGCGGGCACCCGCCGCCTGGACGAGGTCACGGCGAGCGCGGGACCCTTCCCGTCCACGACGATCAGCCCGGTGGGCCGGGACGGCGGACACCTGCCCGCGCTGACGCTGGTCGGCCGGCCCGGTCCGCGGAGCGACGTGGACGAACTGGAGCTGAAGTCGGGCCGGTGGGCCCGCACGTCCGGCGAGATCGTGCTGTCCGCCTCGTTCTCGGGCCCGTTCCTCAAGCTCGGTTCGACCCTGATGAGTTCCGACGCCGCGAACGCGCGGACACTGACCGTCGTCGGCTTCGCGCTGTCCGCCGGCGGGAGCGCCGACGTCTGGGCGACCCCCGCCCAGGTCAGGTCGCTCGCGACCGGGGACAGCGCCCTCACGAGCCAGATGCTCTACCGCTTCGACTCCGCCGGCACGAAGTCCCAGATCGCGGACGACCGCAAGAAACTCACCGCCGCCCTGCCCTCCGGGGCACTGGTCGGCACCCAGTCGTGGCTGGACACCAAGCGGGCCGCCGATCAGGGCGCGGCGGCGACGATCCCGTTCCTGTTCGCCTTCGGCGTGCTCGGCATCGTGATGTCGGTGATCATCGTCGGCAGCGTGATCAGCGGCTCCGTCGGCACAAGCCTGCGCCGCATCGGCATCCTCAAGGCCATCGGATTCACCCCGCGCGAGGTCGTACGGGCCTATGTGGCCCAGGCGTTGATCCCGGCCGCGGCGGGTATCGCGCTGGGTGTCGTGCTGGGCAACCTGCTGGCCGTGCCGCTGCTCGATGACACCGAGTCCGTGTACGGCACGGTGTCGCTGTCGGTGGCCTGGTGGGTGGATGTCGTGGTGCCGGCCTGCGCGCTGCTCGTGGTCGGGATCGCGGCGCTGGTGCCCGCGCTGCGCGCCGGGAGGCTGCGCACGGTCGAGGCGATCGCCGTCGGCCGGGCGCCGCGCTCCACGCGCGGCCAGTGGGCGCACCGGGCGGCCGGCCGGCTTCCGCTGCCCAGGCCGGTGACGTACGGCCTCGCGAGTCCCTTCGCGCACCCCGTGCGGGCCGCCGCGATGGTGCTCGCGGTGACCTTCGGGACGGTGGCCGCGACGTTCGCGGTGGGCCTGACACAGTCCCTCGACGCGGTGGCCGGCGCGCAGGATCCCGAGAGCCGCGCCGATGTCACCGCCCTCAGCGGCGGCCCGAACCCGGGCTCCGGACAGCGGGTGGAGAAGAGGCAGAAGCCCTCGGCCGGCCCCGGGCGCACGACCGCCGGCCCGGGCCCGGACCAGGAGCGGCCGTCGGCCGATCCGGAGGCGGTGCGTGCAGCGGTCGCGGCGCAGCCCGGCACCGCCTCGTACTACGGCATGGCGCGGGGGGACGCCACGGTGTCCGGGATCTCCGGCACCATCCGGGCCAGCCTGTACCAGGGCGATTCGAGCCCCGGCAGCTACGAGATGATCGCCGGTCACTGGATCGACGGGCGGGGCCAGGTCGTGGTGCCCACCCACTTCCTGGAGCGGACGGGCACCAGGATCGGCGACACCGTGCGGGTGACCTTCGAGAAGGAGACGGTGCGCCTGCGGATCGTCGGCGAGGCCTTCGACACGTCGGACGACGGCATGCAGATCCACGCGGATCTCGACAGCTTCCCCTCGGCGGAGCCCGGGGCCTTCCAGATCGAGGTCAAGCCGGGAGTCTCCCCGGCCGACTACGCCCGCGACCTCGGCGAGGTGGTCGAACCGCTGGGCGGCGACGCCATCGCCAACTTCGCCCCGGAGGGGGAGAACATGATCCTCGTGCTGGAGGCGATGGCCGCGCTCCTCACCCTGATGCTGGTCTGCGTGGCGGGCCTCGGCGTGCTCAACTCCGTGGTCCTGGACACCCGCGAGCGCGTCCACGACCTGGGAGTGTGCAAGGCGCTGGGCATGTCCCCGCGGCAGACGGTGGGGCTCGTGCTCGCGTCGGTGGCCGGGATCGGCGTGGTCGGCGCTCTGATCGGCGTCCCGGCCGGGTTCGCCCTGCACGGCTACGTGCTGCCGGTCATGGGAGAGGCCGCGGGCACCGGCCTGCCGCCGTCGGTCCTCGACGTGTACGACACCTCGCAGCTGGTGCTGCTGGGCCTGGCCGGAGTGCTCGTCGCCCTGCTGGGCGCGACGGCCCCGGCGGGCTGGGCGGCCAAGGTCCGTACGGCCACGGCGTTGCGCACGGAGTGACCGACGGCGGCCGGCGCCGTGCGGTGCCCGCCGGGACGCGGCGGGCTCGGGCGCACGGCGCCGGCGGCGAGGTCCAGTCGTTCTTGACCGGCGCTGAAGAGCGCTTTGACAGGCTGCGACAGGCAACGCGTCTGTCAATTCTGGAGGGGCGAATATGGGAACCATCGAGGTTCCGGTCCTGATCGTCGGCGGCGGCGGATGCGGCCTGTCCGCCTCCGTCTTCCTGTCCGACCAGGGCGTCGATCATCTGCTGGTGGAACGGCACCCGGACACATCGAGGATTCCGAAGGCGCACTATCTCAACCAGCGCACGATGGAGATCTTCCGCCGGCACGGCATCGCCGACGACGTGTTCGCCGAGGCGGCGCCGCTGGAACTGTTCGGCAAGGTGCGCTGGCAGACCACGCTCGCCGGCGACGGGCCGATGGACCGGCGCCTGATCCATGAGATGGACGCCTTCGGCGGCGGCGAACTGCGCGAGAGCTACGCGGCGGTCGGGCCCGTCCTGCCCGCCAAGCTGCCGCAGATGTGGCTGGAGCCGATCCTGCGCCGCCACGCCGAACAGCGCGGCCCCGGCCGCGTCCTGTTCCACCACGAGGTGACCGGGTTCTCCGACGAGGGCGACCACGTCCTGGCCGAGGTCCGCAACACCGAGACCGGCGAGATCACCACGGTCAGGGCGCAGTACCTCATCGGCGCCGACGGCGGCCGCATGGTCGGCCCCGCGGTCGGCATCCAGATGCAGGGACCGCCCTCACTGGTCAACACCACCACCGCGTACTTCTCCGCCGATCTGTCCCAGTGGTGGGAGGAAGGCACCCTCATCACGCACTTCCTCAGCCCCGAGGACCCCGACCTGTCCAGCAACCTCATCGAGATGGGACCGAGCTGGGGCAAGGCCTGCGAGCAGTGGGGTCTGCACTTCGCCCCCGGCCCGCCCGGCCGCTGGGACACCGAGACGGTCGTCCCCCGCATCCGTGAACTGCTGGGCCTGCCGGACCTGGACGTGACCGTGCACAAGGTGACGGACTGGATCGTGCACGCGCACCTCGCCGACCGCTACCGGGTGGGCCGGGTACTGATCGCCGGTGACGCCGCGCACCGCCAGCCCCCCGCCGTCGGACTCGGCCTCAACACCGGCATCCAGGACGTCCACAACCTCGCCTGGAAGCTGGCCGCGGTGCTCAGCGGCCGCGCCCCCGACAGCCTGATCGACACCTACGAGGCCGAACGCCGGCCCGTGGGCCGGGAGAACGTCGACTGGGCGACGTCCGCCGCCGTCCACCACCAGGCGGTCATGGACGCCATCGGGGTCGGCCACAACATCCCCGCCGGGCGCCGCGGACAGCGGCTGGAGTCCTACTTCGACCCGTCCCCGCTCGGAGACACCGTACGGACCCGCGCCCTGGAGATCTTCCACACCCACCGCGGCGGATGCCAGGCCCTGGACATGGAGGTCGGCTTCGCCTACGAGGACGGCGCGATCGTCCCCGACAACAGCGAACCGCCGGTCCGTGTCCCCATGCGCAACGTGCACCGGCCCACCTCCCGTCCCGGACACCGGCTGCCGCACGCGTGGATCACCCGGGACGGCGAACGCCTGTCCACCCTCGACCTCATCGCCGCGACCGGCTTCACCCTGATCACCGGACCGCAGGGCACTTTGTGGTCCGAGGCCGCCGCGAAGGCGGCCCAGAAGTTCTCGGTCCCGGTCGCCGTGGCCCGCATCGGCGCCCGCGCCGAGTTCGCCGACCCGGACGGCGGATGGGAGAGCGTCCGCCAGATCACCGACGCCGGAGCGCTCCTGATACGCCCCGACCAGCACGTCGCCTGGCGCGCCACGGACGCCGGCGAGGACCCGGAGCAGATCCTGACGCAGGTGTTCGCCACCCTCCTGGACCGCTGAGCGCGAGGGGAGAACACAGAAGCGGCCGTGCCCGACGACCGGGCACGGCCACTTCTGTGTCCGCAAACGCAAGCCGCGACACGAGCCGCGACACGAGCCGCGACACGAGCCGCGACACGATCCTCAACGCAAGCCGCGGTGCGCGCCGTTGTGCGGTGCTTGTTCAGACTCCGGCCGTGACGGACCGGGTGGCGGCATCCGTCTTCAGCCAGGCCAGGACCTGGTCGGCGGCCTTGCGCGCGGTGGCCATGCAGACCCCGGCGCCCACCCCGTCGTACAGGGCCCCGCACACCGCGAGTCCGGGCTGGGCCGCCACCGTTTCACGGATCCGCCGGACCCGGTCCAGGTGGCCGACGGTGTACTGCGGCAGGGCGTCGGGCCAGCGGCTGACCCGGGTCGCGACCGGGACGCCCCGCACCCCGGTGGCCTCGGCGAGTTCGGCGCTCGCCAGCGCGACGAGATCGGCGTCGTCGCGCAGCAGCAGCTCTTCCTCGCCGAAGCGTCCGAGCGAGCAGCGCACGATCTCCACCTCGCCGGCCAGGTGCGGCCACTTCACGGTGGTGAACGTGACCTCCTTGACGGCCTTCTTCTCCACCGCCGGTACCCGGTAGGCGGCGTATCCGCGGCCGGAGAGCCCGCCGGGGAACGCCGCGCGGGGGTAGGCGAGCGTGACCATCGCCACGCTCGCGTAGGGGACTTCGGCCAGGGCCGAGACGGCCGGGGCGGTTCCGGAGATCCCGGCGAGCAGGGTGCTCGCGGGGCCGGCCGGGACGGCGACGACGACGGCGTCCGCGTCGATGTGCTCCAAGTCGGTGACCGGGCCCACGGCCAGCCGCCAGCCGCCGCCCGCGTTCCGGGTGAGTGCGCGCACGCTCGCCCCGGTGCGCACGGACGCGTCCGGCGCGGCGGCCAGTACCTCCCGCACGAGTGCGGGGGGCAGCGAACCGAACCCGCCGTCCAGGGTCGCCACGCTCACCGGCGGCGGCTTCTCGCCCGGCGCGAGCTGAGGCGTCAGCGAGCTTGCCGCGTCGGCGAGCGAGACGTGCGCGCGGGACGCCTTGGCCAGCGGGGTCAGCGTGGCCTCGAAGGAGAGGTCCTCGGCACGGCCGGAGAACACTCCGGCGAGGAACGGGTCGACGAGGCGGTCCACGACCTCCTGGCCGAACCGTCCCGCGACATGGGCCGCGACCGTGACGTCGCCGTCCCGCTCGGACGACGGGAGCACCAGGTCCTGCCGTGCCCGGTCGAGTCCCGCCGCGGACAGCACGCCGGAGCGGCCGAGGTCCTCCATGTCGCAGGGCACGCCCATGAACTGACGGTCGGGCTGCCGGCGGATCCCGCCCCGGGTCCAGATCGCCGACGCGGTGACGCCCGCGGACATGATCCGCTCGCCGAGCCCGGCCTCTTTGACCAGCCCGGTGGTCTTGCGGCGGTTGGCGTACAGCGATTCGGCGCCCTCGTCGACCGCGACTCCGGCCACCTCGGAGACCGACAGCTTCCCGCCGATCCGTGACGATCCCTCCAGGACCGTCACCCGGACCGGCTCGTTGCGCAGATAGAACGCCGCCGCCAGTCCCGCGATACCACCCCCGATGATGACCACATGGGGCTTTCCACTCGCCTGATCCCGTTCGGTGCCAGCCATTCCACCAGATCCTTCATGGTTGGGGTCGTCGTCGAGGCAAGTCCCGGCGCCCGGCGCGGGACAGGTTTTGGCAGTCTGGCCGGGGGCCTTGGACCCCCGGTCGAGAGCGCCTAGGGCCGGTTTTCGGTGGTGAACCAGCGTTCCAGGGCCTGGGTGAGGTCGTCGGTGGTGCCGGGGGAGGTCCAGGCGATGTAGCCGTCGGGGCGGATGAGGACCGCGTCCAGGGCGGGTTCGGGTGTGGTGGTCCAGGTGCCGGTGACGGTGTCGACCCGGTTGGGGAGGCGGCCGGGCAGATGCGGTGCCGCCGCATTGTTGTTGTCGGTGGTGATGAGCAGGGCGTGTGCGGTGTGCAGGAGGTCGGCGACGCGGGTGCGGGTGCCGTCGGGCAGGGTGAGTTCACGCTCGGGCGGCATGCGCCGGCCGAGCAGCGGGTGCTCGCCCTTGCCCAGGTCGTAGCGGATCCCGAGGTTGCTCAGCATCCCGGCCAGGTGTCCGGCGGCGTCCCGGTGGGCGACCAGTTCGCCCATGACCTCACGGACCGGGTCCATGTCCTCGCCGGTGAGCCGCAGTTCGATCGCCGCCCGGGCGTTGCGGATCAACTCCCGCCCCACGGGGTGGCGTTCGCCGTGGTAGGTGTCGAGCAGCCCCTCGGGCGCCCGGTTCTGGAGTGCCGCGGCCAGCTTCCAGCCGAGGTTCACCGCGTCCTGCACGCCCACGCTCAGGCCCTGCGCCATGGCCGGGGGCTGCACATGCGCGGCGTCGCCCGCCAGGAACACCCGGCCGCGCCGGTAGTGGGCCGCGGCCCGTGAGGCGTCGGTGAAGCAGCTGATCCAGCGGCACTGCCCGTGGTGGATGTCCTCGCCGGTGAGCCGCTGCCAGGCGTCGGCGAGGTCGTCGTAGGTCAGCCGGTCGCGGTCGCGCGGCGGTGTGCCGGCCTCGTGGACGACGACCCGGGTCACCCCGTTCTCCAGATCCATCGCCATGACCATGCTGCCGCCCGGCAGGTTCTCGCCGATGCGCCGCTTGCGGGTGTCGATCCCGGTGACGTCGGCGGTCAGGAAGCCGCGCCGGCCCTCGGAGCCGGGGAAGCCGATCCCGGCCAGCTTGCGGACGAAACTGCGCCCGCCGTCGCAGCCGACCAGATAGGCGGCGCTCTCCTCGCCGGGTCCGCCGGGGCCGTCGAAGCAGACCACGACGCCCTCGGAGTTCTCGCGGAAGCCGGTCACCTCAACTCCGCGCAGCACGGGCACGCCGAGTTCGCCGACCCAGTCCTCCAGCATCCGTTCGGTGCGGAACTGGGAGATCCCCCGGTGCCCGTAGTGGTCCTCCGCCAGCAGGCCGAGATCGATCGGCACCCCGCCGAAGTGGCTGTCGGCGGGCTCGGTGGCGCCGAGCCGGCCGAGCAGGCCGCGCTGGTCGAAGCACTCGGCGGTGCGCTTGGTGAAGCTCGCGCCGCGCGACTCCCGCGTCGGGGCCGCGAGCCGCTCGTGGACGACGACGTCCACGCCGCCGAGCTTGAGTTCGCCCGCCAGCATCAGCCCGACCGGGCCCGCGCCGACGACGATCACATCCCTGGTCATGTGCGCTCCTCAGCGGTCGATGCCGCAGGCGGTGACCCGCCCGCGGGCCGGGGGCCGGTTCTCGGTGGTGAACCAGCGTTCCAGGGCCTGGGTGAGGTCGTCGATGGTGCCGGGGGAGGTCCAGGCGATGTAGCCGTCGGGGCGGATGAGGACCGCGTCCAGGGCGGGTTCGGGTGTGGTGGTCCAGGTGCCGGTGACGGTGTCGACCCGGTCGGGGAGGCGGCCGGGCAGATGCGGTGCCGCCGCATTGTTGTTGTCGGTGGTGATGAGCAGGGCGTGTGCGGTGTGCAGGAGGTCGGCGACGCGGGTGCGGGTGCCGTCGGGCAGGGTGAGTTCGCGCTCGGGCGGCATGCGCCGGCCGAGCAGCGGGTGCTCGCCCTTGCCGAGGTCGTAGCGGATCCCGAGACCGCTGACGATCCCGGCGGCCTGCTCGGCGGCTCCCTTGTGCGCCAGCAGCTCGCCCATGACCTCGCGGACCGGGTCCAGGGCGTCCTCACCGAGGTAGATCTTCGACGCCGCCCGGGCGTTGCGGATCAACTCCCGCCCCACGGGGTGGCGTTCGCCGTGGTAGGTGTCGAGCAGCCCCTCGGGCGCCCGGTTCTGGAGTGTCGCGGCCAGCTTCCAGCCGAGGTTCACCGCGTCCTGCAGTCCGGCGCTGAGCCCCCACGCGGCCAGCGGCGGGATCTCGTGCGCGGCGTCGCCCGCCAGCAGCACCCGGCCGCGCCGGTAGCGCGTCGCCAGCGCGGCGGAGTTGCCGCACGCCCACAGCCACCGCGGCTCGGCGTCCTCGATCGACTCACCGGTCAGCCGCCGCCACGCGTCGGCGACCTCGGCGAACGTCAGCGCGCCCGGGTCCGGACGGGCGGGCAGCGCCGGGTCGTGGATGACGATGCGGCAGCGGCCCTCGCCCAGCGGGGTGCACACCACCATGCTGCCGCCCGCCAGACGCTCACCGATGGGCCGCGGGCGCGGGGTGACACCGGTGATCTCCGCGGTGTACATGCCCCGGGTGGCCTCCCAGCCGGTGACCGGGATCCCGGCCAGCGCACGGACGGTGCTGCCCGCGCCGTCGCAGCCGACCACGTACGCGGCGCTCTCCCGGCCCGGCCCGCCGGGGCCGTCGAAGGAGACCGTCACACCCTCGGCGCTCTCGCGCAGCCCGGTCACCGTACGGCCGCGGCGCACCGGGACGCCGAGCTCCTCCAGCCGGCCGCTCAGCGCCTCCTCGGTCCTGGCCTGGGACAGGCCCAGCACGCCGCTGTGGTCCTCGTCGAGCATGCCGAGGTCGAAGCGGACCCCGCCGAAGTGACCCATCGGGCCCCACCGGAACGCGCCGAGGCGGGGGAGCAGCCCGCGCTGTCCCAGCGACTCGGCGGCCCGCCGGTTGAAGCCGAGGGCGCGGGACTCCCCGCTGGGGGCGGGCAGCTTGTCGTAGACGCTCACGTCCGCTCCGCCCAGGCGGAGTTCCTGGGCCAGCATCAGGCCGACAGGACCCGCACCGACCACTATCACGTCAGTCGTTTTCATTTTTTTAGGCCTCTGCACCGTGGCAATAGATGGCCATGGCGAAGCTACCCAGCACCCTGCCCGACCGCAATGAGCCGGAATTCGCGGGCACCGGTTCAGTGTTCGACTGCGGAATCAGCGTGCTTGAACGCGGCGGTGAACGCTTTGGACACGGAGTCCTTACGGCAGCAACATCGAAGATGCCTTCACGTTCCGTTTCTCACTACGGTGCATGCCGCGCTTAATTCGTATTCTCGAAAACAGGGGAGCAAGACGTGACGGTCGAGAAGATCGCGCTCATCACGGGTGCCAACAAGGGCATCGGACACGCCACCGCGCGACAGCTCGGTGAGCGGGGGATCGTCGTCATCGTCGGGGCGAGGGACGAGGTGCTGGGCAAGCAGGCCGCCGACGCGCTGGCCGCCGACGGCATCACCGCGACACCGCTGCGCATCGACGTGCGCGACCCGGCCTGCGTGGCCGAGGTCGCCCGCGAGATCGAACGCCGGTACGGGCGCCTGGACATCCTGGTCAACAACGCCGGCACCGCGGGCGCCTTCACCGGAACGCCCGGCGAGGCGACCGCCGCCGACCTGCGGGAGGTCTACGAGACCAACGTCTTCGGCGTGGTCACCGTGACCCACGCGATGCTGCCGCTGCTGCGCCGCTCCCCGGCCGGCCGCGTCGTCAACCTGTCCAGCCATGTGGGGTCGCTGACCCTGAACGCGGATCCGGCCTCCCCGCTGGCGGGCGTCAACATGATCGCCTACCAGTCCTCGAAGACCGCGCTGAACGCACTCACCGTCGCCTACGCCAAAGAGCTGCGGGACACCCCCATCAAGGTCAACGCGGCCCTGCCCGGAGTGGTGGCGACCGACATCAACCACCACCGCGGCCGGCGGACACCCGCCGAGGGGGCCGCGATCGTGGTCCGGCTCGCCCTGCTGGACGAGACCGGCCCCTCGGGCGCCTGCCTGGCCGACGACGGGCCCCTGCCGTGGTAGCGCGCGACGCGCCGGCGGCGAAGACCTGCGCGGCCCCGCGGGCGGCGGGCACGCGAGCGCACCGGAGCACCGGATGACGGCCGGCGGCCCCCGGGACATCCCGTGCGCGGGCCGGCCCGGACACACACAGCCGCGGGCGAGGACACGGGCGCGGGCGAGGGCGGTCCGGGCGGCCTGAATCCCCCGAGGGACCACGGCCGTTCGCGGCCATCACCACTGATCGCCGAAGCCGGGCCCGGCCCGGCGGGGCACAAGACACGGAGGCAGGCAGTGACGGTTGACGGAACGATCCTGGTGCTGGGCGGTACCGGCCGGCAGGGCGGGGCGGTGGCCCGCGAACTGCTGCGGCGCGGGCACACCGTGCACGCCCTGGTCCGCGACCCGGGCACGGAACAAGCACGGGCGATCGAGGAGGCGGGCGCGGTCCTGGTCCGCGGCGACCTGGACGACGAGGCGTCACTGGCGGCGGCGATGCACGGCGTCCACGGGGTGTTCAGCGTCCAGACCTTCCGCGGCCCCGGCGGCGTCGAGGCCGAGGAACGCCAGGGCAGGGCGGTGGCCGACACCGCGGTCCGGGCCGGGGTGAAGCACTTCGTCTACAGCTCGGTCGGCGGCGCGGACCGCGACACCCGCGTCCCGCACTTCGAGAGCAAACTGAGGATCGAACAGCACCTGCACACGCTCGATCTGCCCACGACCGTGCTGCGCCCGGTCATGTTCCACGACATTCTCCTCGACATCGCCCCGCGCCCGGTGGAGGGCGAACTCGTCCTGGGCCTGTGGCTGGACCCCAGGACGCCGGTGCAGCTCATCGCGACCAGCGACATCGGCGTGTTCGCAGCGGACGCCTTCGACAACCCCGGCGCCTGGCTCGGCCGGACCGTCGAGATCGCCGGCGACGTCCTGACCGGACCGCAGATGGCCGCGGCGTTCGAGGCCGCGTCCGGCGTCCCGGTCCGCTTCCGGCAGCTGCCCATCGAGCCGCTGCGCGCGGCCCGCCCCGACCTCGCCAACATGTTCGACTGGTTCGAGCGCGACGGCTACCACGCCGACCTGCCCGAACTGCGCCGGGGACGGCCCGACCTGGTCTCCCTGGAGACCTGGCTGCGCGACAACTGGACCGCCCCGCTGACCGCGTCACCGCGCTGACCGCGTCACCGCGCTGACCGCGTCACCGCGCCGACCGGGGCCGGCGGCCGCGGAGCTCAGTTGAAGATCGGATCCCGGGTGCGGGTGCGCTTGAGCTCGAAGAACCCCTCGGTCCCGGCCACGGCGAGGACCCCGTCCCAGAGTCTGACGGCGGCCTCGCCGCGCGGGGCCGGTGTCACCACCGGGCCGAAGAACGCCACGTCCCCCACCGCGACCACGGGGGTGCCCACATCGGTGCCGACGCGGCCGATGCCGTCGTGGTGCGAGGCGCGCACCGCGCCGTCGAACTCCTCGGACCCGGCCGCGTCGGCCAGGCCCGGATCGAGGCCCGCGGCGGCCAGCGCCGCCGCGTAGGTGGCCCGCTCCTTGGGCGCCTTCTCGAGGTGGAAGCGGGTGCCGAGTTCGGTGTACAGCCGGCCCAGCACCCCGTGCCCGTACGCCTGCCCGGCGGCGGCGCACACCCGCACCGGCTCCATCCGCAGGGCCAGGTCCCGGTGCCAGCGCTCGGGCAGGTCGGCGCGCCCCTCGTTGAGCACGGTCAGGCTCATCAGGTGCCAGCGCAGTTCCAGGGGGCGGCGCGCCGCGACCTCGAGAATCCAGCGGGAGGTCAGCCACGCCCAGGGGCAGGTCGGGTCGAACCAGAAGTCCACGGGGGTCGGAATGTCGTGCCGCAACTGGGCCTCCTTGATGTGCCTGTGGGATCGCGGCCAGGCGGTCCTCGCGGCCGTCCATGGGAGGCCGGAACAACCTGACAAGGACGGGCCGGAATACCGGTGGAGCGGCGGTGGAAGAGGGCTGTTCAACCGCTCAAATTCTCCGGTTGAACGTTCGAAGAGAATGCCGGTAATTCCGTAGTTGCGGGTCGCGGAAGCGCCGACCTATCGTCTGGAATCCGCGAAAAGGGCGCTCTGAAAGGGAAAGTCATGTCCGCATTGCCCGAGGTCCGTGACCAGTCCGATTCGTACGAGCTGCTGAATCTCATTCAGGGTGCTGTGATCACCCAGGCGATTTCCGTCGCGGCCAGGCTCGGCATTGCGGATGTCCTGGCCGGCGGACCGCTGTCCGCCCAGGAGATCGCCCAGCGGGTCGGAGCCGACCCCCGGGCGACCCACCGGATCCTGCGGGCGCTGTCCGGCCACGGGGTGTTCGCGGTGCGCGGCGACGGCCGGTTCGAGCACACCCCGCTGTCCGACAAGCTCCGCGAGGACGTGCCGGACTCGATGCGCGGCTTCGCCCTGCTGATGAGCCACCCGCTGCTGCACGAGGAGTGGGGCCACCTGCTCGCCACCGTGGAGAGCGGCGAGCCCAACCTGCCCAAGCTGCGCGGCATGGGCGCGCTGGACTTCTTCCACGCCACCCCCGAATACGCGGCCGTGTTCTTCAAGGCGTTCGGCGAGCTCTCGGAGTCGGAGACCGACCCGATCCTGGCCGCCTACGACTTCTCCCGCTTCACCACGGTCGTCGACGTCATCGCCGGCCGCGGCAACCTCCTGGCGGGCATCCTCGAGCAGGCCCCGGACGTCAAGGGCGTGCTGTACGACTCCGAGGTCGCCACCGTCGACTCACCCGCGCTCTTCGAGGCCGCCGGCGTCGCGGACCGGCTGACCATCGAGCACGGCGGCTACCTCGGCAAGCTGCCCGCCGGCGCCGACGCCTACCTGTTCAAGCACATCATCCACGACTTCTCCGAGGCCGACGCCGTCACCGCGCTGCGCAACGCGCGCGAGGCGATCGCCCCCGACGGCAAGCTCCTGGTCATCGAGTACGTGCTCCCGGAGAACAACGAGAAGCACCTCGGCCACACCATCGACCTCTGGCTGATGCTGATGCTCGGCGCCCAGGACCGCACGCTCGCCCAGTACACCGAGCTGTTCGCCAAGGCCGGCTTCAAGGTCACCCGGGCCGTCCCCACCAGCGCCCCGATCTCGATCATCGAGGCGATCCCGGTCTGATCCCGGCGGGTGCAGCCGGTCCCCATCGCAGCAGCCGAGGCTCAAGGACAGGAACCATGGATACCGAGGTCATAGTCATCGGGGCGGGTCCTGCGGGACTGACGCTCGCGGCCGAACTCCGCCTCGGCGGCGCCGACGTCACCGTCTTCGAGCAGCGCACCGAGCGGAACTGGGAATCGCGCGGCATCGGCTTCACGGCGCGCGCCACCGAGGCGTTCCACCAGCGCGGCATTCTTGAGCGCCTGGAGAACATCGAGATCACCCGGCAGGGGCACTTCGGCGGCATCCCCATCGACTACGGGGTGCTGGAAGGCTCGCACTTCGGCGTGCGCGGCGCCCCCCAGTACAAGATCGAGGACATGCTCGAGGCCTGGGCGCTGGAACTGGGCGTGACCCTGCGCCGCGGCCACGAACTCACCGCTGTGGCCGACACCGGCGAGAGCGTCACCGCGACCGTGCGGGGCCCGCACGGACTCGAGGAGTGCACCGCCCGCTACCTGGTGGGCTGCGACGGCGGCCGCAGCACCGTCCGGCGCCTGGCGGGCTTCGAGTTCGCCGGCAGCGACGCCACCCGCGAGATGTACCTCGCGGACGTCAAGGGCTGCGACATCAAACCGCGGATGATCGGCGAACTGCTGCCCAACGGCATGGTCATGGCGGCGCCGCTGGAACAGGGCTACACCCGCATCATCGTCTGCGAGAACGGCACACCGCCCGACCGCGGCCGCGAGGTGACCTTCCCCCAGGTCGCGGACGCCTGGCAGCGGCTGACCGGCGACTCCATCCACCACGGCGAGGCCCGCTGGGTCAGCGCCTTCACCGACGCCACCCGCCAGGCCACCGAATACCGGCGCGGCCGGGTGCTGCTGGCCGGCGACGCCGCCCACATCCACCTCCCCGCCGGCGGCCAGGGACTGAGCATCGGCGTCCAGGACGCCTTCAACCTCGGCTGGAAACTCGCCGCCACGGTCCGGGGCCACGCCCCCGAGGGCCTGCTCGACACCTACCACGCCGAACGCCACCCGGTGGCGGCACGCGTCCTGCGCACCACCCTCGCCCAGGGAACGCTCAACCTCACCGGCAGGGCGGTCGCACCGCTGCGCACCGTGATGGCGGAGATCATCGCGATCCCCGCGGCGGCCCGGCACCTGTCCGGCCTGGTCAGCGGACTCGACATCCGCTACGACGTCGACGGCACCGGCACAGACACCGGTACGGGCGGGCCCGCGCACCCGCTGCTCGGCGCCCGGATCGCCGACCGCGAACTGGAACTCGCCGACGGCGGCCGCGACCAGGTCGCCCGCCTGCTGCACCCGGCCCGCGGCGTCCTGATCACCGCCGACACCTCCGGCGACACCGCCCGCAGGGCCGCCGGCTGGCTCGACCGCGTCGACCTGGTCCAGGTCGAGCACCTGCCCGCCGGACCGGAGGAGGACGGCGCCGCGACCGAGTCGGTACTCGTCCGCCCCGACGGCTACATCGCCTGGACCGCCCCCGACGCAGACGGCCTCGAGACCGCGCTGCGCCGCTGGTTCGGCGAAGCCGCCTGAGACCGCGCCCCCCGAGAGGAGAACGAACGTGACCGAGAACGCGGTACGTGAAACGGAACACGAGATCGAAGTCCATGCCCCCGCCGCGTCGGTGTACGCGCTGATCACGGACGTCGGCCGGTGGCCCGAGACCTTCCCCCCGACCGTGCACGCCGAGGTCCTCGAACGGGACGGCGACACGGAACTGATCCGGCTCTGGGCGACCGCGAACAGCACCGCCAAGACCTGGACCTCCCGGCGCGTGCACGACCCCGCCCGCCTGAGCGTGACGTTCCGTCAGGAAAAATCGCAGCACCCGGTCGGCGCCATGGGCGGCGCCTGGGTGGTCGAGCCGCTGTCCGCCACCTCCTGCCGGGTGCGCCTGCTGCACGACTTCCACGCGGCGACCGACGAGGTGGCCGACCTCGACTGGATCAGCGCGGCGGTGGACCGCAACAGCGCCTCCGAACTGCGGGCACTGAAAGCAGGCGCCGAGGCGGCCGGACCCGACGACGTGTTCACCTTCGAGGACACCGTGACCGTCGAAGGCAGCGGCAAGGACGTCTACGCCTTCCTCAACGAGGCACAGCGGTGGCAGGAACGGCTGCCGCACGTCGCCCGGGTCTCGCTCCAGGAGGACGAGCCCGGACTGCAGATCCTGGAGATGGACACCCGCACCAAGGACGGCAGCACCCACACCACCCGCTCCGTGCGCGTGTGCACGGCCGCGACCACCATCGTCTACAAGCAGATCGTGCTGCCCGCCCTGATGACCCTGCACACCGGGCGCTGGCTCATCGAGGACCACGACGGCGGCCCGGTGTCGGTGACCTCACGGCACACCGTGCGGATCAACACCGAGAACATCACCCGGGTGCTCGGCGCGGACGCCACCCACCACGACGCGCGGGAGTTCGTCCGCACCGCCCTGAGCGGCAACAGCCTGGCCACCCTTCACCTGGCGAAGGCCTACGCCGAGGGCGTCGCCGGCGGGCCCGCCCGGCCGTGACCTCCTCCCGGGCCGCCGCGCCGGTCGTCATCGTCGGCGCGGGCCCCGTCGGGCTCCTGCTCGCCTGCGAACTGCGCCGCGCCCGGGTCCCGGTGCTCCTCGTGGAACGCCTGGCCCGCCCGATGACCGAGTCCCGGGCCAGCCAGCTCACCACCCTGAGCGCCGAACTGCTGCACGAGCGCGGCTTCTCGGCGCTGCTCGCCGAGGCCGCGCACGAACCGCGCACCCACTTCGGCGGCCTCGGCTTCGCACTGTCCCCGGTGGACAGCCCGTACGCGGGCAACTGGAAACTGCCCCAGTACCGCACCGAGGCCGCCCTGGGCCGGCAAGCGGCCCGCCTGGGCGCCCGCGTGCTGCGCTCCCACGAACTGACCGGCCTCACCGACCGGCCCGGCCACGTCCTGTGCACGGTCCGCGGCCCGGGCGTGCGCCGGCTGATCCGGGCCGCCTACGTGGTGGGCTGCGACGGCGCCCACAGCACGGTGCGCCGGCTGGCCGGCTTCACCGTGACGGCCACCCCGGCGACAAGAGAGCTGCTGCGCGCAGACGTGCGCGGACTGCGGATCCGCGACCGCCGCTTCGAACGGCTCACGGGCGGCTTCGCGGTCGCCGCGACCCGCGACAACGTCACCCGGGTCATGGTCCACGCCTTCGGCGACGCACCGGCAAAACGCCGGCGACCCCCCACGTTCGAAGAGGTCGCCACAACCTGGCAACGGGTGACCGGAGAGGACATCCGCGACGGCACCCCGCTGTGGCTGGACGCCTTCGACGACGCCAAGGGACAGGCCGACTCCTACCGGCGCGGCCGGATCCTGCTGGCCGGCGACGCCGCCCACTGGCATCCGCCCGTCGGCGGCCAGGCGCTCAACACCGGGCTGCAGGACGCGGTCGACCTGGGCGACAAGCTCGCCCGGACCGTGCACGGCCGGGCCGCCCCCGGCCTCCTGGACACCTACCACGACCAGCGGCATCCCGTGGCGGCCCGGGTGCTCGACCACGTCGCGGCCCAGGAACAGCTGATGTTCACCGGCCCCGAGGCCGAGCCGCTGCGCACGCTCTTCGCCCAGCTGATCACCCTCGAGGCGGTCCGCACCCATCTCACGGCGGTGGCGAGCAACCTCGACCACCCGTTCATGCAGGTACGCAGGGGAGGCAGGAAAGGCAATGCAGGACTTTGACACGGACGTGATCATCGTGGGGGCGGGGCCCACCGGGCTCATGCTCGCGGGCGAACTGCGCCTGGCGGGCGTCGAGGCCGTCGTACTGGAGAAGCTGGCCGAGCCGATGCGCCAGTCACGCGCACTGGGCTTCTCCGCCAGGACCATGGAGGAGTTCGGCCAGCGCGGGCTGCTGGAACACTTCGGCGACCTGGGCGTCATCCCGGTCGGTCACTTCGGCGGCATGCCGCTGGACTACACCATCGTGCCGGGCGGCAACTTCGGCGTGCGGGGCGTGCCGCAGGCACGCACCGAGGCGATCCTGCACACCTGGGCGGCCGGCCTGGGCGCGCAGGTCCGCCGCGGCTGGGACCTGACCGCACTGACCGCCAGCGATGACGGCGTCGAGGTCCGCGCGAACACACCGGAGGGCGAACGCACCCTGCGCGCCGCCTACGTGGTGGGCTGCGACGGCGCCCGCAGCGCGGTGCGCACCCTGTCGGGCATCGACTTCCCCGGCTACGAGGCCACCATCGAGATGCTGATGGCCGACGTCACCGACGTGCAGGTGCGGCTGCGCCCCACCGGCGAACTCGGCGACGCGGGCATGGTCGTCGTACTGCCCGTCGGCCCGAACACCACCCGCGTGGTCGTCTTCGAACGGGGCGCGGGCGTACGGCCCACCACGCAGCCCCCCACCTTCCAGGAGGTGGCCGACGCCTTCAAACGCGTCACCGGCGAGGACATCCACAGCGGCACCCCGCAGTGGCTGAGCTACTTCACCGACTCCAGCCGCCAGGCCGCCCAGTACCGCAAGGGCCGCGTCTTCCTGGCCGGGGACGCCGCACACATCCACATGCCGATCGGCGCGCAGGGCATCAGCGCGGGCGTCGGCGACGCCGTCAACCTCGGCTGGAAACTCGCCGCCGAGATCCACGGCACCGCCCCCGACGGCCTGCTCGACACCTACCACACCGAACGCCACCCCGTCGCGGCCCGCATCCTGGCCAACACCCTCTCCCAGCGCAGCCTCTACCTCGGCGGCCCCGAGATGGACCCGATGCGCTCGGTCTTCGCCGAACTGCTCGCCTACGAAGACGTACAGAAGCTCCTGGTCGGCATGGTCACCGGCCTCGACATCACCTACGACGCCGCAGGCGGCGGCCACCCGATGCTCGGCCGGCGCCTGCCCGACCTCCAGCTCACCGGCGGCCCCTCCGACGGGGTCAGCGCCTACGGGCTCCTGCACGGCGGGCGCGGCTTCCTCCTCGACCTGCGCGGCGACGACCGGCTGAACGCCGCCGCCGCGCCGTGGACCGACCGCATCGACGTCGTCCTCGCCCCGGCCCGGCCGGAAGGCGAACTCGCCGACGCCGAGGCGCTGCTGGTCCGCCCGGACGGCTACATCGCCTGGATCGGCTCCGGCGGATCCGGGACGGCCGGCCTCACCGGCGCCCTGAGCCGCTTCTTCGGCGCGCCCCGCGACACCCACTAGGACAGGACGCCCCGCCGGCGCGGGCGCCACCCGAACCAAGGAGGAACCATGCCGTTCATCAACCCCGAAGACGGGCACCTGACCGTCCTCAACCTGTTCAAGACCGACACCCGCGCCCGGGTCGACACCCTCGTCAAGGAGATGAAGGCGATCGTCGACACCGCGGCGTTCCCCGGCTGGATCTCCAGCACGGTGCACCGCGGCGAACAGAACCCGGGAACCGCGAACTTCATCCAGTGGCGCGGCATGCAGGACCTGGAGACGCGCTACAACGACAGCGAGTTCAAGCACCACACCGTCCCGGTCTTCCGCGAGATCACCACCTTCGTCCGCCTGATGCAGACCGAGGTGGACTCCAGCCGGCGCCACCCCGCGCTCGGCGGCGTCACCGAGGTCTCGCCCGAACGCGACGACTACACGGTCATCGAGATCCTCGGCGTGGACCCCGCCGAACAGGCCGCCCTCACCACCACGCTGGCAGGCGCCCACTCCTGGCTCGTGGACGTGCCCGGCTACCGCTCGCAGAGCGTGCTGCGCGGCATCCGCTCCCGCAACCTGGAGGGCGGCGAGGGCACCCTGGCGACCGTCGGCGCGGACAACGACTTCGTCGTCGTCTACTCCCAGTGGGACGCCAAGGACTCCTACGACGCGTTCCGCACGGCGGCCGACACCCAGTACTCCGCCGCGCGGCGCCGCTTCCAGGACCAGCGCGACTCCCTGATCACGAGCGCCGACTGGAACAGCTACCGCGCCGTCCACACCCGCTCCGCCACCCAGCCCGCGGCGGTCTGACCCCGCGGACACCGCAGCCACACCAAGGCCCCCTGACACCGTCAGGGGGCCTTGGTGTGCCGTCGCCGTCCGGTTATCCGGCGATCGTGTTCCAGTGCCACGCGGAGTCGAACGAGGTGACCTCGACCGGCGCGCCGCCGGCGGCCAGGCCGGCCGCCAGCGTCGTGGCCCCCGCGATGAACGCCGAGGTGCGGTGCGCCGCCAGCAGGTCCTGCTCGTCGAACGGCAGCCCCTCGCAGCGCAGCAGCCGCAGGTCCATGAACCCGTTGAACCGCCGGCCCAGCACCTCCACCGCATGCGGACTGCGGACGGTGAAGCGCACCTTGGCCGCCACATGACCGTTGTGGTGCTGGTCCGAGTAGTACGCGATGTCCGGGATCGCCGGCGGCACGAAGTGGTCGCGTGCCGCGATCTCGGGAACCTTGGGGAGATTGCCGACCAGAAAGTGCCAGGAGTTGTACTGCATCCGCGAGGAGATCGCCCACGCGGTGTCGGCCAGCCTTTTTGCCGAACCGCCGAACAGCCGCCGGGACTCCGGCGAGGGCACCACACAGCAGAAGAAGTGCGGGATCTCCCAGCCGGCGATCGTGGGATACGCCCGCGCGCGCAGCGCCTCGATCAGCGCCGGCAGCGACCGCATCCCGCGGCTCATCGCGAAGTCCGCGTCGAACACCGCCGCCGCCGCGCCCACCGTCTCGTACACCAGGCACTCCAGCCCGGTGCCGAACCCGCCGTGCGCACCGGCCAGCCAGCCCGGCGAGGACTCAAGACCCGCGGCGAGTTCGGCGAAGGTGTCCCCGCCGAGCGGGAGCCGCTCGGCGAGACGCGCGCACAGCTCGCCCTCCAGCCGCCTGGCGTCGCTCTTGACCGGGCCGGCGACCCGCTCGATCTTGTGCATCAGCGGGCCGTAGATCTCCCGGTAGAGCTGCACCGACCCCATGAGCTCCCGGCGCCGTCCGGCCAGCGCGTCGGCGAGAGCGCCGAGCGCCGTCACCGTGTGCGCGGCCGGGGCCGGCACCGGGTCCAGGCCCTCGGCGGCCGCGTTGTAGGCGCCGCGGGTGCGCTCCAGGAGCAGGGCGACGTGGTCGAGCGTGAGCTGGGTCCCGTTCGCCTCCTCGATACGGGCGTACCCGGCCGACCGCACCAGCAGCGTCAGGCACACCACCAGCAGCACGTCGCTGTCCGACCACAGCCCCAGCGGCACCCCCGCCAGACTGCTCAGCGCGCAGTCGGGGTGCCCGGGCTGCAGCGTCTTGCCCGTCAGGGTGTTGGGAGCACGGAAGTTGGTGTACTGGCGTTCCCCCGCGTACAGGACGAACGGCGCGGTCCGCAGCGCCGCCTGGGTCAGGTCGTCCAGCAGGGCGGTGCGGCCGGCGGCGCCCGCCGCCCCCAGCCAGCGGCGGCAGTCGGCCAGCGACTGGGCCGACCGGGCGGCGGCCCGGGCCAGTTCGGCCCCGTAGTGCGCGAGGTCCTCGGCGGACCACGGCACCCGCAGCACGCCGTCGACCAGGTCCGCCCGCGCGTTCAGCGGGCCCTTGGAGGGAACCCGGACCACGACCCGGCCGTTCGTGTCCAGCCCGATCTCGCCGAGGAACGCCGTGGCGCCGTCCGTCCGGTCCGCGGCCGGGCCCTCGTCGCGCCAGGACCGGCCGGTCAGGACCTTCAGCGCCGCCTCGGCCTCGGCGTCCAGCGCCCGCAGCTGGATGTCCGCCGGGACGTGCCCGGCCAGCGTCAGCAGCGTGTCCACGGCCCCGGCCAGGTCCGGTGCGGCACACGCCTGCTGCCACACCGCCCTGAGCAGGGCCGGGAACCCGGCGTCCGGCTCGCCGGGGTGGTCGGGTTCGCCGCCGGCACCGGCCTGTTGGCCGAGCCTGCTGGGCCGGCGGCTCTGCCGCGCCTTGGCCAGAGCCGCCCTGCGGGTGAGCGTGCCGTCCCGCTCCGCGGGCGCGGTCACGGCCTTCCCCCGGCGCTCAGACCGATGTGGTCCCACATACGGGCCTCGGTGGCGGTCCACTCCTCGTCCACGTAGATGCAGTCGACGGGACAGACCATCACGCACACCGGGCAGCCGGAGCACAGTTCGGGAATGATCACGACGTTGAGCCCGTCGTCGAAGATCGCCCCGAACTCGGCGGGGCAGCTGCGCAGGCACGTGTCACAGGTGATGCATTCCGACGTCTCGATACGGCGCGGCGGTTTGCGCCAGTTCTCGTCGCGGGACTGCCGCGCGATCCGCTCGGTGCGTTTGGAGGTGGCTGTGGAAGGAGTCTCTTCTACCCTTGGCATGCTGTGCTCACCCTCACCCGTGATGGCCCGTCAGCGGGAACGCTCGGCGACCGCGTCCGAAATGCCGTTCCACAGACCCGTCCTGGCCGCGAGCGCGCGGTCGATGGTCTCCCGGCACTCGGCCCACTTGGCCGCGTCGTCGCCGCACAGGTCGGCGAGCATCTGCATCGCCATCGGCGTGTGCTCCTCGGCGTCCACCTGGATGTGCCGGCGCAGGTAGTCCACGAAGGTGGACAGCGAGCCGTGGCCGGCGTTGAGGGCCGCGACCTGGTCGAACATGTCGGGGATCAGGTCCTCGCGGCCGAAGGCGAACGCCGCGGCCTGGCAGTGCACGGGGGAGTGCTCGATGAACTCCCAGGTCGTGCCCACGAATTCGGTCACCGACCGCGGCACGCCCGCCTCCTTCAGCGCGGCGGGGACGGGACGTCCCTCGCGCAGCAGGGCGATGAAGGTGTCGATGCGGGTGGTGTCGGCGCCCGACTGGCGCATGCCGTCGACGTACAGCTCGAAGTGGCTGATGAAGCCCTCGCCGAGCTCGTCGCTCTCCTCGACCAGGACGATGTCGTTGATGAGCCGGCGGCTCCCGGTCGCGGCGGACGGCAGCCACGGCACCTCGACGCAGGTCAGCCGGCGCTGCAGGGACTTGAGCAGGGACATGAAGTCCCACACCGCGAACACGTGGTGCTCCATGAACGTGACGACCGCGTCCACGGTGTTCAGCTGGTGGTAGACGGGGTGGCTCAGCACCTTCTGGCGGGACGGCTCGATCGCCTCCTTGAGCGCCTCGATCGCCGGGTTGGTCCCGTCCCATTCGTAGCGTGACATGTGGGTCAACTCCCTTTTCTCCGGGTTGGGTTCGGTGGGGGACTGCTTAGAAGGCACCGAAGTACTCGCGGTGCTCCCATTCGGTGACGCCGTCCGGGGCGCTGTGGCCGGGCTCGGCCGCGCACCAGGCCTCGAACCGGGCGGCCTCGCTCTCCTTCAGCTTCGCCAGGCAGGAGGCGAGCGGTGCGCCGAGCAGCCGCCCGGCGCTCTCGCTCGCGCGGAAGGACTCCAGGGCCTCGCGCAGCGTCCGGGGCAGCGGGGCATGGGGGCCGCCGCCGGCCTGCGGGCCGGCGAGCAGCCCTTCGAGGCCGGCGTGCAGCTGGGAGGCGATGGCCAGGTAGGGGTTGGCGCACGGCTCGCCGATGCGGTTCTCGACGTGGGTGGAGCTGCCGCCGCTGAGCACCCGGACCAGGGCGCTGCGGTCCTCGAAGCGCCAGTCGACGCTGGTGGGGGCGAGCGTGAACTCCGGGGCAAGGCGCCGGTAGCCGTTGACGGTCGCGACGGACAGCAGGCTGAACTCCCGGGCGCGGGCCAGCAGGCCCCCGATGTAGGCCCGGCCCTCGGCGGAGATGGCATCCTGCTGGCCGTCGCCCTCGGCGAACAGGTTCAGGCCCGTCTTGGTGCTGGTGACGGACTGGTGCAGATGCCAGCCGCTGGGGTCGAAGCCCGCCAGCCGCGGCAGGGTCATGAACGAGGCGTGGTAGCCGCGGCGCCGGCACTCCTGCTTGAGCTGGGTGCGGAAGAGCAGCATCGCGTCCGCGGCGTCCAGCGCCAGCATCGGGTTGAACGTGGTCTCGAGCTGTCCGGGACCCGACTCGTGCTCGAAGGAGCGCAGCGGCAGGCCGAGCTGGACGAGCATCGCGGCCAGCGGGTCGGCGACGTCGGCGACCGAGTCGTAGGCGCTGTCGAGGTTGAACTGGTAGCCGGGGTTCACCGCCTCCACCTCGGGGGCGGGGCCCTGCAGGCCGAAGCCGTTGCCCTCGTTGCCCACCGGCCCGCCGGTCAGCCGGGTCAGGTACCACTCGACCTCGAGACCGATGACCGGGGACAGGTCGTGCCGGGCGTACTCGGCGCAGACCCGGCGCAGCACGTCGCGGGCGGACAGCGGGTGCGGCGTGCCGTCGCGCAGGTACTCGTTGCCCAGCACCCAGGCGGTCCGCGGCCCGGCCTTGGGCAGCACCTGGAACGTCCGCGGATCGGGGACCAGGACGAAGTCGCCCGCGCCCTGCAGTTCACCGACCCCCACCCCGGCGTCGGCGAGGAAGTCGACGGCCACCGCGTGGCCGGTGTCGAAGAGGAACGGCCCGGCACTGAAGTCCATGCCGTTGCGCAGCACCGTACGGAACACGTTCGCGGGCACCGTCTTGGAGCGGGCGAGCCCGTGCGGGTCACAGAACACCACCCGGACGAGATCGACCTCGTCCAGCTGCAGTTCGACCTGCTCGGCCGCGGCGGCCTGCCGGTCGTCCCACAGCCCGAACTCGGCGACGAACGAGGGACGGCCGACACCGCTGTCGCCGCCGTGCAGGGACCACGACCTGGAAACCATGGTCAACTTCCTTTCGCTGTGAGGCCGGGGGGAGCCAGGCTCAGGCCGAGCGCCGTCTCCAGCTGTCCGGCGGCCGAGAGCACGAGGTGGTCCTCGCCCACCCGGCCCACCAGTTGGAGCCCGGCCGGGAGTCCGGCCGGGGTGAGGCCGACGGGCAGCGACAGGGCGGGCTGCCCGGTGAGGTTGAAGGGATAGGTGGCCGGCGACCACGCGAGCCAGCGCAGGTCCCCGGGCACGGCGGCCCAGGGCGGGGCGATCGCGCCGGCGGCGAACGGCTCGAGCGGAACGGTCGCCATAGCCAGCAGGTCGTAGCCCTCCATCACCGAGGCCAGCCGCGCCCGCAGCGCGAGCCGGGTCTCCTCCGCGCGGGCCACCGCGGCGCCGCTCACCGAACGCCCGTAGCGCACGACGGCCAGCCGGCCCCCGTCGCACCACGGCTCGTCCCCGGGCGCGGTGCCGTTCGCCTCGGCGGCGGCGAGGATGTCCACCAGGGCTTCGTAGGGGTCGGGGAACGGCGCCTCGATGCGCTCCACCCGGTGCCCCAGAGAGGCCAGCACCGGCAGGACCTTCTCGGTGGCGTCACGGATCGCGCCGGACGTCCCCGCGAACTCGATCCAGCCGATCCGCAGCCCGCCGCGCGGCCCGTCGGACACCGCGGGAGCCGGCACCGACTGGGGATCGCGCGGGTCGGGACCGGCCAGCACCGCCATCAGCTCACCGACGTCCGCCACACTGCGCGCCAGCGGCCCGACATGCGAGAGCCGTTCGGCACAGGGCGGCACGTAGGGGATGTGCCCGAAGGAGGGCTTGAACCCGACCACCCCGCAGAACGCCGCGGGGATACGCACCGATCCCGCCCCGTCGGTGCCGAGCGAGGCGGTGCACAGACCCGCCGCGACCGCCGCCGCCGAACCGCCGCTGGAGCCGCCCGCACTCCTGCCGGGCGCCCAGGGATTACGGGTGGCGGGGCCCACCCGGCTGACGGTGCTCGCACTCCACCCGTACTCCGACGTCGCCGTCTTGCCCACCACGATCGCGCCCGCGGCCCGCAGCCGGGCCACACAGGGAGCGTCCGCGGCACCGCGCGGGTTCGCCAGCAGCGACCCCCGCCGGGTGGGCAGGTCCTGCGTCTGGATGAGGTCCTTGACCGACACCGTCACCCCGAGCAGCGGCCGGCCGCGGAAGGCGGCCGCACCCAGATCCGCGAGAAGACGGTCGGCCGCCTTCGCCTCGCGCAGCGCACGGGCACCGGCCACCTCGACATAGGCGCCCAGACGCGCGTCCGTCTCACGGATCGCCGTGAGCACCTCCAGCACATGTCCGGTGACCGTGGAATGACCCTCGAGAATAAATTGCCGTGTTTCGCGAATGTTGCGGCAGACCGGCTGCCTGCTCGTGGTTGTGGTGGACTCTGACACGAGACCACTACAAGTCATCGACTGAATTCCATGCAACTTACGGATTGCGGGTGTTTCATCTGCGCCCATTCCGCAGTTGAACAACAATTTCTTGCGAATGGCCCGGGCCCCGAGCAGCATGTTTTCCCAGGTAATTCATACCCCGCATATTGCACAGGAGAAGATCCGATGACTCCACGGATGGACAACCCTTCCCTGGTCGTTCCCGGCGCCCTGCAGCCCCTGCTCGACCTGACCGAGGTCATCGGCAAGGTCGGCGTGCCGCAGACGACCCTCGACCTGATCCGGCTGCGCGTCAGCGAGATCAACGGCCGCGCCTACACCCTCCCGGCCGGCCCCGACACCCCGGACACCGTCGACGCGCGCCTTTCACGGGTGGCCGCCTGGCGGACCGAGTCCTGCTTCGGCGCCGCCGAGCGCTCCGCGCTGGAGATGGCCGAGGCCATCACCTTGATGACCGACCCGCAGGACATGGCGCCCGACGAGATCTGGGAGGAAGCCGCCCGGCACTACAACGACGAGCAGCTCGGCGCGCTGGTCATGCACATCGGCCTGGTCAATTTCTGGAACCGCGTGAACGTCGCCACCGAGCAGGAACCCGCGGTCTGGCGCTGAGGAAGGGAACACCGCACCGTGCTGAAGCTCATCAACGCCGGCCTGGGCAGGACCGGCACCACCTCACTGAAGGCGGCCCTGGACCGGCTCGGTCTGGGCCCCAGCTTCCACATGTTCGACATCGTCGGCGACGAAGAACGCCTCAAACAGTGGGAGAAGATCGTCTGCGACGGGCAGCGCCCCGACTGGGCGGCCCTGTTCGACGGCTACCGCTCCGCGGTCGACGGCCCCTGCGCCGTCTACTACCAGCAGATCAGCAAGGCGTTCCCCGACGCCAAGGTCATCCTCACGGTCCGCGACGCCGAGAGCTGGTACCGCAGCACCTACGACACCCTCTACCAGTTCGCGCTGCGCAGCATGCAGCACCCGCCCGAGCCCGGATCCCAGCAGGACCGGCTGTTCCGCGTCACCAGCACCATGGTCTGGGACGGCCTGTTCGGCGGCCGGTTCGCCGACAAGGACCACGCCATCGAGGTCTACCACCGGCACAACGAGGACGTCGTGCGCGCCCTGGGCAAGGACAACGTCCTCGTCTACGAGGTGAAGCAGGGCTGGGAGCCGCTGTGCGCCTTCCTCGGGACCGAGGTGCCCCCGGAGGAGTTCCCGCGCGCCAACGACGCCGCGTCCATGCGACGGCGTATCGCCCAGGCGGCCGGAGCCGGCCCGCTGTCCACCGGCTGAGCCAGCGAGGAGCATGCGGTGCTGATCTCGGAAATGACGGTCCCCGGCGCCTACCGCGTCCAGCCGGAACCCCTGAGCGACCGGCGGGGCTATTTCTTCGAATCGGTGAAGGCCGGCGCCCTGCTGGCCGGCAGCGGCTGGGACTTCACGGTCCGCCAGGTCAACTACTCGGTGTCCCGGCGCAACACCCTGCGCGGCATCCACGGCACCAAGGTCCCGCCCGGCCAGGCCAAGTTCGTCACCTGCGTACGGGGCAGCGCGCTCGACATCGCCGTCGACATCCGCGTGGGCTCGCCGACGTTCGGCCACTACGACGTCACCCACCAGAGCCCGGAGACGGGAACGGCCGTCTACCTGCCCGACGGCGTCGGCCACGCCTTCCTCGCCCTGACCGACGACACCTGCATGAGCTACCTCTGCTCACAGGAGTACGAGCCGGGAACCATGATCGACGTCGACGCGCTCGACCCGGCCCTGGCCCTGCCGTGGGACCTGAAGGAACCGCCGATCCGCTCGGACAAGGACGCCGCGGCCCCCACCCTGGCCGAGGCGGCCGCCGCCGGCCTCCTGCCCACCTTCGAACAGTGCCTGCCGCGCCGGGTCTCCGCCCTGCTGAACACCCCGGCCGGCCACCGCAACGGATGACACCGAGCCCTCCCCGGCCGGAACCAGGAAGAACTACCGCACCACCGAAGAAGAACCGGGCAGAACGAAGAACCGGGCAGAACGAAGAACGGCAGCCGGCGTCCACGGACACCGGCTGCCGTTCTTCCTCGTTCCCCGCTCTTCCGCTCTTCGCCGTCTTCGCCGACGACCTCACCCGCCGCCGCTCACCCGGGCTCCCGGCCCAGGGCGTGCGCCCGGATCCGGGCCATCAGGGCGGCCTGCCTCAGCAGCTCGTGATGGTGCGCCGCCCGCAGGCCCGGATCGCGCACCGCGTCGTGGAAGGCGGTGAACACCCCGAGGAACTGGTCGGACGCCGGGGCGACGATCTTTGTCTCGCGGTCCCTCTGCTGCAGCCGCAGCACCGGACGGGCACTGGGTGAGGGGGTGAACGCCCACTCCAGGACCAGCCGCCCCTCGCTTCCCCACAGGTCGTAGGTCGAGCGGTAGCTGTGGGACAGGCCGAAGGAACAGTTCGCGGTGACACCGTCGCCGTCCCGCAGCAGCGCCACCCCGGACACATCCACCCCCCGCTGCGGATCGAAGGTCAGACCCGCCCCCAGCACCTGCGCGTTGGGCCCCAGATACTCCTGGGCCGCGCGCACCGGATAGCAGCCGACCTCCCACAGCGCCCCGCCGCCCAGATCCGCCTGGTACTTGATCCCGGCCGGGTCGGTCGGCGGAATGCCGAACACCCCGTTGAAGGACCGCAGTTCCCCGATCGCCCCGTCCGCCACCAGGGACCGCGCCTGCTCGTGCTGGGGATGGCGCAGGAACGCGAAGTTCTCCATGACGAGCAGCCCGCGCTCCTCGGCGAGCGCGATCAGCTCCCGGGCACTGTCCTCGCGGGGCACCGCCGGCTTCTCGAGCAGCACATGCTTTCCCGCCTCCAGCGCCCGGCGCGCCCACCGGTCGTGCTCGCTGTTGGGCAGCGGGATGTAGACCGCGTCGATGTCGGGCAGTTCCAGGAGCCGCTCGTAGCCCGCGACGGCCTTGCAGCCGGCCCGGGCCGCGACGCCCTCGGCCTTCTCCCGGGCCCGGCTCGCGACCGCCACCAGATGGAACGGCGACTCCTTGATCGCCGGGAGGGCCCGCCGTACGGCGATGTCGGCGCACCCGATGATGCCGATACCGGCCCTCTGCTCGGATTCGAGAACGGGTGTCAGATCTTCGATGTTCACAGGCCCACCTAAACGACGAAAGGAATTCGTATGCCTGAACCGGGATAACGCCAGCCTGGATAAGCGGCAGCGGGTTTGTCAACATTCACGCCATTCGCGGTCCCGTGGCATCCGGGGAGGCTTTTGAACGCGTGTTACCCCAATATAAAGTGCGGACATCGCCCCACGGGCACGAAGTCACTGAGGAGGCGCCACGGTGAAGGGCATCATCCTGGCCGGCGGCAATGGCACGAGACTCCATCCGATCACGCTCGGTGTCTCGAAGCAAATGCTCCCGGTTTACGACAAGCCAATGATTTATTACCCGCTTTCGGCCCTGATGCTGGCGGGAATCACGGAGATCGAGATCATCACCACCCCCGACGACCTGGAGATGTTCCGCCGCCTCCTGGGCGACGGCTCCTGGCTCGGCATCTCCCTGACCTACGCGGAACAGGACAAGCCCCGCGGGCTCGCCGACGCGTTCCTGGTCTCCGCGGACCACATCGGCGACGACTCCGTCGCCCTGGTCCTGGGCGACAACATCTTCCACGGATACGAATTCGGGCCCATGATCCAGCGGGCCGCGCAGAACATCGAGGGCTGCGTCCTGTTCGGCTACCCGGTGCGCGACCCCGAGCGCTACGGCGTCGGCACCCTCGACGACCAGGGAAGACTCATCGCCCTGGAGGAGAAACCCACCCGGCCGCAGACCAACATGGCGATCACCGGGCTGTACCTCTACGACAACCAGGTCGTGGACATCGCGCGCGGGCTGCGGCCCTCCGAACGCGGCGAGCTGGAGATCACCGACCTCAACCGGGTCTACATGGAGCGGGGCGAGGCCACCCTGATCCCGCTCGGCCGCGGCTTCGTCTGGCTGGACACCGGAACCCACGACGCCCTCATGGAGGCGGGGGACTACGTCCAGGTCCTCGAACACCGCCAGGGCGTACGGATCGCCTGTCTCGAAGAGATCGCCTGGCGCATGGGATACATCGACCAGGAGGCCTGCTACCGGCTCGGAAGCCGCCTCTCGAACTCCTCCTACGGGCAGTACGTCATGGAAATGGCCCAGGCGGGCTGAGGACGCACGGCACCGGAAGCACCGCATTCACCCCCTCACCGGAAACCGGAAAGAAGTGCGATCTCCATGAAATTCCTGTTCACCGTCGGCGGCAGCCAGGCGGCCGTCTTCGGCGTCGCGCCCCTCGCCACCGCCGCACGCAGCGCGGGCCACGAGATCCTCCTCGCCGCCGACGAACCCCTGATGGCGGCCGCGCAGTCGGTCGGCCTGCCCGCGGTCTGCATCACCCCCGAGCGCATGCGCTACGGACAGGACGCCCTGACGGCCGCCGGCCGCCTCGACGCCCTGCTGGAACTGACCGGGCAGTGGAGCCCCGACCTGGTCGTCGGCGGCCTCTCCCATGTCCCCAGGGTGCTCGCCGCCCGCCTCAAGGTCCCCTACGTCCGCCACATATGGCACATCGCCCCGATGGCCCGCCGCGACCGCACGGCGGTGGCCGAACTCCAGCCGGAACTGGAGCGCCTGGGCCTGACCGAGCTGCCGCCCCCCGACCTCTTCATCGACCTGTGCCCGCCGTCCCTGCGCCCGCCGGGCGCCCCCGCCGCACAGTCGATGCGCTGGGTCCCCCGGGTGAGCCAGCGCCGCCTCGAGCCGTGGATGTACACCCGCCCCGAAGGCCGCCGCCGCGTCCTGATCACCGCGGGAACCCGCAACCTCATGCTCGACACCCCCGGCAGTTCGCTGCGCACCCTGGTCGAGGAGCTGACCGGGGAAGGCGCCGAGGTGCTGATCGCGGCGCTGCCCGAGGCGGCCGAGCAGTTCGGCTCCCAGCTCGACGGTGTCCGCATCGGCTGGATCCCCCTGGACGTCGTCGCCCCCACCTGCGACCTGGCCGTCCACCACGGCGGCGCGACCACCGCCATGACCCTGATCAACGCGGGCGTCCCCCAGCTGATCATCCCCGACAACGGCTACGGCAAGGCCGTCGCCCAGTCCATCAGCGACTTCGGCGCCGCCGTGATGGTCGACCGGCACCGGCCGGAAACCGGCCGCAGCCCGGACGAGGTCACGGCCGCGGGCTGCCGCGCGATCCTGGCCGAGCCCCGCTACGCCGAGCGGACCCGGGCCCTCGCCGAGGAGAGCGCGTCGCTGCCCACCCCCGCCGAGGTACTGCGCGGCATCGAGACCCTCGCCGCCCGCTGAACCAGAGCGCGGCCGGCCGGTTCCCCGGCCGGCCGCATTCACTTGCCACGCGCAGCGCCCACGCACATCGCCCTGGGACCGCGGAGAAACTCTCCGCGGTCCCAGGGCGATGGCGCTCTCAAGCCGCCGGACGGACCCGCCGTCAGACCAGCGCCTCCAGCCGGGGCACGGTCTCGGCCGGCGTGGGGAGCGTCGAGATCTCCTTGGCGAGGAACTGCGTCCGCTCGGTGTAGCTCGGGTTCTCCAGCAGTTCCCGGCACGCCGCGGCGATCACCGTGCCGGGCTCCTTGTCCGGCTCCTGCGCCTGCGGCCACAGCGTCTTGCCGGCGCCGAAGCCGCTGATGGCCCCGGCGATGGCCTCGCGGTGGTAGTTCGGCGGGAACTCCGGCGGGTTCTCCGGGATGATCAGCTGCGGCACGCCGTTGGCCATCAGCGTCGTGGCGGTGGTCGCACCGCCGTGATGGACCGCCAGGTCACAGGTGGCGGCGGCGACATCGATCGGGATCCAGCCGACCCGCGCGTCGCCCAGCTCCGAGCCGAACCGCTCGGCCGCGCCCGGGGAGGCCGCGATCAGCACCTCGGCCCCCAGCTTGTTCAGCTCACTGACCAGCAGCGGCATGGACCAGCCCGGCTCGCGGAACATCAGGCTGCGGAACCCCGAGGTGATCAGCACACGGCGGCGGCCCTCGGGACGGGTGTACATCCAGCGCTCGAGCCGGCGCTGCGGGTTGGAGGGGATCCAGCGCAGCGGCTGCGCGGCGGGGTCGTGGGCCGGCCGCAGCGACGGCGGGGTGGAGTCCAGGAGCAGGTCGGGCTTGAGCAGCCCGTCCAGGCCCAGGCGCTCCAGCTCGGGCCGCAGCTCCTCCTCGGCGCCGGGGTCGATGCCGGTGAGCGGGATCCCCAGGTACTCGACCTGGCGGACGTAGGGGACCTTGAGGTGGGCGGCGAGCAGCATCGCCGCGTAGCTCTGCGAGCTGCCGACGACCACGTCCGGGGTCCAGTCCTTCGCCAGCTCCAGCAGGGACTTCACCCCGGCCAGGCCCATCTGCGCGAAGCCGCGGCCCTGCCCGAACATCTCCTGGTCCCCCAGCTCCCGGGGGAACCGCAGGCCCTTGCCCGGGTTGGTGACCCGCATGAAGTGCCGGATCGGGTCCACGGTGAAGCAGAACGTGGGAAGTCCGATGGCCTCCGCTGTTTCCACCCACGGTTCGTGGGCGGCCAATATGACCTGATGGCCCGCGTTCCGCGCGGCCGTCGCCAGCGGGGCAGCGGCATAGTAGGTGGCCTGACTGCCCGTGGTTATGAACAGGATTTTCATGGCACTCCGGATGCTTTTCGTGAGACGCGGCCAAACGCATTGACGAACATCACCGATGGTCCGCAACGCGCCCTTTCTCTGTCAAACATCCTCAAATGGCAAGCACGTTCAATTGCGGATTCCGCGCAGTTGAACAAGGCGTATGCCAGGCCCGTTCCGCATCCGTCACCGCGGCAACATCGAACATTGCGCAGCCCCCGGCGGCTGACCATCATGAGGTCGGAACGTGTGGCGAGTAAGCCCCAAAAAAATGGATACCGAAAGTCGGTGGCACACATGAACAACTTGATCTACAACGCCCGAATGGCTCTCCGTGACGTCATGGAAGTGAATATCTTCACGCAGGGAAACGACAAGGTCTATCTGACCGTTTTCCCGGAGCTGGTCTGGGAGGGCTCCAAGGAGACGCAGTCGGACAAGGTCATCCGGTCCGTCATCGACCGCCTCCACGACATGGACCTGGACGTCGCCGGCGGTGAGGACGCCGTCCGCACCCTCCTGGACTCCGGATCCGTGGAGATCATCCGCAAGGCCGCCTGACCACCGGTGCACCGGGCCCGCACACCCCGTGCACCCGGTGACCCGATTCCCCGACGAGGAGGTACCACGGCCATGATTTCCCGCTACGCCCTGCCGGAGATGGCCGAACTCTGGTCCGACCAGGCCCGCTACACCACCTGGGCCCGGGTGGAGGTGCTGGCCTCCGAGGCACAGGCGCTGCTCGGACGGGTCCCCGACAGCGCCCTCGCCGACATCCGCCGGGCCAGGGTGCCCACGGCGGCACACGTCGCCGAACTCGAACGCGAACGCGACCACGAGATCCTCTCCTTCCTCGCCGCCTACTGCGAGGACATGCCGGACGACTCCGCCCGCTGGGTGCACCTGGGCATGACGAGCTACGACCTCGTGGACACTGCCCTCGGGCACACCCTCGCCCGGGCCTGCGACCTGCTGACCGACGCCGCCGGCCGGCTGCGCACGGCCCTGGTCGACAAGGCGTCCCAGCACTGGGACACGGCGTGCATCGGACGCACCCACGGCATGCACGCCGAACCCACCACCTTCGGCCACAAACTCGCCGGATTCGCCTTCGCGATCGACCGCTCGATCCGCCGGCTGACCGACGCACGCGAACAGGTCGCGGTGGGAACCATCTCCGGCTCCGTCGGCACCTACGCTCTGATCGACCCCTTCGTCGAGGAACACGTGTGCGCCGCCCTGGGCCTGGGCGTGGAAGAGGCACCCAGCCAGGTCGTGGCCCGCGACCGGCACGCCCAGCTCGTCCAGGCGATCGCCGCACTCGGCGCCTGCGTCGAACAGATCGCCGTCGAGATGCGGCTGCTGTCGCGCACCGAGGTCCGCGAGGTGGAAGAACCCCGCACCGCCGCCTACCAGGGCTCCAGCGCCATGCCCCACAAACGCAACCCGACCACGGGCGAGCGGTTGACCGGGCTGGCCAGGCTGCTGCGCGGATACGCCGGCGCGATGCTGGAGAACGTGGCGCTGTGGCACGAGCGGGACCTGTCGCACTCCTCCGTCGAACGGGTCGTCCTGCCGGACGCGCTGACCGTCGCGCACTACCAGGTCACCGCGGCCACCGGCCTCGTACAAGGGCTGCAGGTCTTCCCCGACCGGATGCGCGCCGCGATCGACCAGAGCGGCGGACTGGCCTACAGCTCGGCCGTCCTCGCGGACCTGCTGGAAGCCGGCAGCGAGCGCGAACGCACCTACCGCACGATCCAGGACGCCGCCAACAGCGAGGACTTCCTCGCCGGCCTGCGGGCCCAGGGCATCGAGACCGGCCCGCTGACCCCCGAGCGCTTCCTGACCCACCACGACGTCATCCGCAAGCGATTGGACAAGCTGCTTGACTCCTCCCCGTCCTGAAGGAGGGGGATTCCTGGCTCACTTCGCCCGACACCTAGCAGGTGGCGGGGCTTACAAGATCAGCACCAGCCGGGTTGGGACCAGCCCGGACGAGCATCACGCGGGCGGAGTTCTTGTCCCTGGGGGACACCGCTTTGCACGCGATGCACGTATACGTTCGTTCAGAGAGGGGCAGTGCGTGCTTGGCTCTCGCTCCGCACCGTGCGCAGTCCATGGTCGTGTGCGCGGGGTCGACCAGATGCACGGTGCGCCCGTGCTTGCGGGCCATCTCGATCAGCGCATTCTTGGTGGCGCTGACGGCGGCGTCGGCGGCCTTGCGGGCCATGGTGGACTTGGCGAGGAACTTCGGGCGGAAGTCCTCGACCGCAAGGTGGTCGAAGTCGCGGACCACGGTCTTGGCCCACTTGCGGCCGGTGTCCTGGCGCTGTCGGGCGATCTTCCTGGAGACCTTCGCCGCTGCGTTGCGGGCCGTGCGGTAGCCGCTGGTGTCGGGGCGGTTCTTCGGCGTCCGGCGGCGGGCCATCTGTCGCTGGTAGCGGGCCAGCTTCGCCGCGGCGGTCCTGCCGTGTTGCGGGTGGGGCAGGTCGTGGGCGTCGCTGGTGGTGGTGGCGGTCTGCTTCACGCCCCAGTCGATGCCGATCGCGCGTCCCGTGGCGGGCAGCGGCTCGACGACCGCCTGCACGACGAACGAGGCGTACCAGTGGCCGAGGCTGTCCCGGTACACGCGCACCGACGTCGCCTCGCAGGGCAGGCCGCGGGACCACACCACGGTCAACACGACGCCACCCGCGAGATGCAGCCGGCCCTCCCTCATGCGGAAGCCGCGCCGGGTGTAGTTCAGCGACACCAGCGCCTCGCGCTTGCGCTTGATCCGGGGCATCCCGGCCCGCCGGCGCATCGGCAGCTGGGCCTTGATGTCCTTAAGTGCCTTCGCGCGGGACTTCGCGAAGTCCCGGATCATCTGCTGCTGCGGCACCGAACTGCCCTCGCGCAGCCACGCCATCGCGCCACGGGCCCCGGTCAGCATCTTGTCCAGCTGCGCGGGACCGCACGTCACCTTCTGGGCGGTGTTCCTGTTCAGGCCGTGGACCTTGCGGGACATCGCCACGCATTCGTTCCACACCCACCGGCAGCGCGCCCACTCGGCATCCAGGCGGGCAAGTGCGGTGGACGACACCCGAAGGCGGTAGGTGTACCGGGCGTGCCCGGCCTCCCCCGCACCATCTGGTGTCGCCATGTCGTCATGCTGCCACCGCACCACTACGCCGGGAGGCATGAATCGTGAAGAAACCGGCATCACCCTCCGCCTGCCCGCCGACCTCCACGCCTGGCTCACGGCCAAGGCCAGCCGGCGGTCACTCGACTCCGCAATCGTCCACCGCATCGAGGGCGATCACCACGCCGCTGCGGCGGACACCGAATCGCCCTGACGGTTACTCACCCTTTCCTGCCCTGCCCCGCAGGAGTCCGATACCTCCCCAGCCCGAAGGCCGACGCATCCTCGGAGGACATCAGTGAGCTGGAGCATTGAGCGGGAGAACGGATCCGACCTCGACCTCGAGGACGTGCTGCGGGTCTACGAGGAGTCGGGCCTCGGCGAACGCCGGCCCGTTAAGGACACCCAGCGCATGGCCGCCATGGTCCGAGGCGCCAACCTGGTGCTCACCTGCCGCGTCGACGGCGAACTGGTCGGCATCGCGCGCAGCGTCTCGGACTTCTCCTACGTGACCTACCTGTCCGACATCGCCGTCGTCCGCGCCTACCAGCGCACCGGCATCGGCCGGCAGCTCATCGACGCGACCCGCAAGGAGGCACCCCAGGCCAAGATCGTCCTGCTGTCGGCGCCCGCCGCGGCCGACTACTACCCGCACATCGGCTTCACCGCCCACCCCTCCGCCTGGGTCCTCAACCCCTGAACGGCCCGCCTGCCCCGGGTGCCCGCGCCAGTTCATCGGCGCGGGCACCGGCGCGTGTGACGGGCCGGTTCGAGGACGCGCGCTGCCCGGCATGGGGTGGGGGCGTCGGCAGGTCTGAATGCTGCCGCTTGCGGACCGCTGAGGTTTTCTCACTGACCGGCGGTGAGGAACAGAGCTCCGACTAGAACTGACAGGAGGATCTCGTAGCCGAGGACGATGCAGGCCAGGGCCAACACTCCCTTCTGCCACAGACGCGGTCCGCGGTAGGGAAGGAGCGGTGGCTGGTCCGAGGGTCGGAGCGCCGCTTCGGTCGGGGTCGTGCCAATCTCCGCGTGGGTGCGCCACCAGTGACGTAGCGTTTGGATCTTGGCTTCGAACTCCGAGTCCCAGAGCATGCGTCCGACACGCGGTACTGGCAGTGGCGTTCGGCGACTGCTCGCTTCAAGGATGACTAGCCTGCGCCCGCCGCGGTGGCGCTCGACGGCGATCCCTTGAATCTCGTCCCAGGCAACGGTTCGGGGCCGCAGCCCTCGTATGACCAGGTGGTCGGCAGTGAGGATGACGCCTCTACCGAAGCTCAGGAAGCCCGCGCCCAGCAGCAGCGAGATCGCGACGAGTGCGCCGAGCGTGCGGCCAAGGAGCGTCGGGTGATCAGCGCCAGGCCCCTCGGCGAACCCCGCCATCACCGCATCAGCCGCAAGCCAGCCGAGCAGCAGGACCGTGGGCACCGACCGGCTTGGCGCAGGTCGCATGCCCAGTCGCTCGGGCAGCCGGCCGTAGGTATGCCCCCAGGCGCCGAGTTCACCAGCTGTGTCCTCGACTTGGGCCGCGCCGCCGTTGGCAAGCCACCAGCTTCGGATGGTCGCGACCTTGTCGTCAAACCGGCGGTCGCGGGACAGGAAACCGGAGCTGGGCATTCGTAGCGGGGTGCGGCGTCCATCCGTCTCGTAGAGGACCACCCGCCGTCCGCCGGTGAACGGCTCGACCGCGACCTCGGCCACGTTGGTCCACGGGATGGTCCGGCGTCGCAGGTTGTGGACGACGACCGCCTCAGGGGTCAGGGTTACCCCGACGTAGCGGCTCAGCACCCACAGTTCGAGCGTGACGAAGAACGGCAGCACCATGGCCAGGACCCGCGACTCGGACGGCAGGCCGGGCAGCTGGTGCGCCCACAGCAAGGGGTTCGACAACTGCATCAGCACGGCGGCGCCGAGGAGCAGGCCCAGTGGCAGGGACTGCTGCCACGAAGCCCGATAGCGGACTCGGCCGACCATTCCCGACGATTCCGCTCCGCCAATGCGGGCTTCCTGGTTCACAGCTGTTCCACCCCTGCCGCACGAACAACGCGGGGCATCATGCCTGGCCAGGGACTGTTCGCGCAATGGCTGCCGACGGCTGAAAGCGCCGGTCGCATGCTGGTTCCCGTGGACCCCCGCAACACCTCCCGTACCTGCCCTGCCTGCGGGCACGTGTCCGGCGAGAACCGCGCCGCACAGGAGAAGTTCGAGTGCGTGAAGTGCGGGCACACCGCCAACGCCGACACGGTCGGCGCACTCAACGTCGCTGTCAGGGCCGGGCTGGTCCTTCCCGACGTGGCCTAGCCACCGACAGGAGAAGCCCCCCGGATTTATCCGGAGGGAGGAGTCACTCCTTTCCCGAAACAAGTCCTTTCGCTTTCCTCGCCGTCGGCTTCGACCGGGAAGGCGCCCGCGTGGCGCCTCCCAGTTTTTTTTGTGCGCGGTCAGTGATGGTGGCCGCCCGCGTTCAGATGGGCGGCGGGGCTGACCACCAGCGGGCGCACCATGTGCTGTTCGTGCTCCAGCATGTGGCAGTGGTGCACGCCCCGGCCGACGACGGGGAAGCGGACCGCCACGGTGACCAGTTCGCCCGGCGTGCCGTTCGGGCCGGGGACGATCTGGCCGGCCGTCCCCACCCGGATCGTGTCCTTCTCCCCGAGCTCGTGCGCCTCCAGCTCGCCCGCCGCCTTGAACGCGATCGGTCTGGCCGAGCCGCGGGTGACCCGGTCGAAGCCACTGATGTCGTAGTTCTCGCGGGACAGCACCTGGAAGTGCGCCAGGTGGATGTGCATGGGGTGGGGGGAGGCGGCCAGGTTGAGGTACTTCCAGACCTCCACGCCCTGGTGCGCCGCGGTGAACGTCGCGCCGTCGTCGTAGGCCATCGCCGTCCGGCGCAGCGTGGTGAGGGTGCCGTCGGCGTCCTTGACCTGGACGATCCCGGCGGCGGGCAGCGTGATGCCCTGCGCGTCGGTCTCCTCCATCTCCCACAGCTCGGGCATGTTCTGCGCGCCGGGGCCGACCAGCACCACCCAGCGCGGGGCCTGGTCGTGCGGCAGGTCGTGGTGGCCGACCCGGGTGAAGGTGGGGGAGAGGACCTTCGGCAGCGTGAACCGGGTGGAGGGCCTGCGGTCGGCGACACGGAACTGCATCACATCGGGCTCCAGCAGGTCGTTGCGCCTGTTCGACTCGCCCGGCGTGACGCCCTGCAGCGTGTTGACCAGCTTGAGCGTCTGCCCGCCGAACGCCCGGAAGTCGACCAGGACGTCGGCGCGTTCGCCGGGGGAGAGGTTGAGCGCCCCCTCGACCGCGAGCGGCTCGCCGAGCAGCCCCTGGTCGGTCCCGATCACCTGCAGCGCGCCCGCCACGGGCCGGCCGTCGGCCAGCAGCATCAGCCGGTAGATCCGGGAGTTCGCGGTGTTGACGATCCGGAACCGGTACCAGCGCGGGTCGACCTCGAGATAGGGCCAGATGACCCCGTTGACCAGGGTGTAGGGGCCCGCGTGCGGGCGCATGAGGCGCTGCGCGCCGACCATCTCCACCTTGTGCAGCAGCCGGCCGGTCAGGGCGCCGGAGGCGTCGGTGTCGAAGTTGCGGTCGCTGATGACCAGCGGCACCTCGTGCCGGCCGGAGGGCAGGTCCAGCGCCCGCTCCTGCGCGTCGCGGGAGATGAACAGGCCCGCCAGGCCCGCGAACACACTGAAGCGGCTCACGTGATGGGTGTGGTCGTGGTACCAGAGCGTGGTGGCGGCCTGGTCGTTCGGGTACGCCGACAGCTGGACGTCGCCGGGGGCCAGCAGGTTCTCCATCCAGCCGTCGTTGCCGCCGCCGGTCAGCATGCCGTGCAGGTGCACCGCGGCCCAGGGCTCCAGGCCGGCCACCCCGGACACCTCCTGGCAGCCCTGGGTGCCGGGGTAGTTGGACAGCGGGTCGGGGGAGGGGCCGGTGGCCAGGCCGAAGTCGACGGCGGTGACCGGCAGGCTGCCCGTCAGACGGTTCTCCCAGGCGACCCGGAGCCGGCGGCCGCGGACCGTCTCGATCGTCGGACCGGGGTAGGCGCCCTCGTAGGTCCACATCCGCACCGGCGGGAGCTGCGAGTGCACGGTGACGTCGGCGGTGCGCATGCGCACCGTCAGCTCGTCGTGGTCGCCGCGCTCGCGCGGGCGCAGCACCGGCGGTATCCGCAGCGGGTCGGCGAACTTGGCCAGCTTCAGTTCGGCCGCCGACGGCTCGGGCCCGCCCGTGTCCGCCGCGCCGACGGGCGCGGCGAACACGGGCGCGGAGCCCACCAGGGCGCCCAGGCCCGCGACGGCGCCGCCCCGCAGCAGGGTGCGGCGGTTGACGTGGGGCGGCCCCTCGGGCCGCTCCGGTGTTCCGGCAGATGCAGTCTCCATCCCCGCGACGTTAGGGACGGCCGCTCCATAGAGGCTCGAACTCCGCTCCAGGCCCGGACTCCGCTCCGCCACGGGGCTGCCGGCCCGGTCTACAGGGTGGCCATCTCGGTGTCGCGGTGGACCAGTGCGGCGTAGCGGCCGCCGAGGGCGAGGAGTTCGTCGTGGGTGCCGCGCTCGGTGATGCGGCCCTGTTCCAGCACGATGATCTCGTCGGCGTCGCGGATGGTCGACAGGCGGTGGGCGACGGTGATGGTGGTACGGCCCTCGCTGGCGGCGTCGATGGCCTGCTGCACGGCCTGCTCGGTATGGGTGTCCAGGGCGCTGGTGGCTTCGTCGAGGACCAGGACGGGCGGGTCGCGCAGGATGGCGCGGGCGATCGCCAGGCGCTGCTTCTCCCCGCCGGAGAACCGGTAGCCGCGCTCGCCGACCACCGTGTCGTAGCCGTCGGGCAGCGACATCAGATAGTCGTGGATGTGTGCGATCTTCGCCGCCGCGACGAGTTCCTCCTCGCTCGCGTCGGGCTTGGCGAAGCGGAGGTTGTCGGCGACCGAGGCGTGGAAGAGGTAGGTCTCCTGGGAGACCACGCCGACCGCGGCGGCCAGCGTGTCGAAGGACAGGTCGCGCACGTCGACACCGTCGATGGTGACGGTGCCGGCCGTCGCGTCGTACAGCCGGGGCACGAGATAGCTGAGGGTGGTCTTGCCCGAGCCGGTCTCCCCGACGATCGCCAGGCTGTGCCCGGCGGGGACGTTCACGTCGACCCCCTCCAGCGTCGGCCGCTTCGCCCCCGCGTAGGAGAAGCCGACGCCCTGCAGGCGCACGTCGCCCCACAGCGCGGCGGGCACGACGGGGTGCTGCGGCTCGGCGACGTCGACGGGCAGGTCGAGGTACTCGAAGATACGGGCGAACAGTTCCAGTGAGCTCTGGATGTCCAGCCCGATGGTCAGCAGCCGCTGCGCCGGCCGGAACAGGGTCTGCTGCAAGGTGGTGAAGGCGACCAGGGAGCCCAGTGAGATCGCCATCTGCCCGCCGTGCGCGGTCAGTCCCGCGACCTCGTAGATGACCGCGGGCATGGAGGCCATGACGATCCAGATCGTCGACTGGTACCACAGGCCCGCCGTGCTCGCGCGGACCTCGATGTCGGTGAGGTTGCGGGACTGCGCGGCGAAGGTGTCGGTCAGCGAGCGGGACCGGCCCATGGTGTGGCCGAGCATGATCCCGCTGACCGACAGCGACTCCTGCACCATCGAGGACAGGTCGGCGAACTGGCGCTGCCGGTCACGGGTGATGGCGCGGCGCTCGTCCCCGACATGGCGGCTCACCCACACGAACGCCGGGAGCATGACCAGGGAGGCGATCGTGAGCCGCCAGTCGAGCAGGGTCATGGCGGTGGTCGTGGCGATGACGATCGTCAGGTCGGAGACCAGCGCCGTGGCGGTGGTCGTCACGGTGACCTGCATCCCGCCGATGTCGTGGGCGATGCGGGACTGCACCTCGCCGGTACGGGTCCGGGTGAAGAAGGCCAGCGACATGCGCTGCAGGTGCGCGTACACGGCGGTGCGCAGGTCGTGCATGACGAGCTGGCCGACCCTGGCGGAGACATGGGTCTGCCAGACGTTGAACGAGCTGGTGGCGATCGACACGATGATCATGCCGAGGGCCAGCAGCGACAGCAGACCGGTCCTGCCCTGCGGCAGCGCCACGTCCATGATCGCGCGGATCAGGAACGGGTTGACGAGGGAGACCAGGGACGAGGCCGCGACCAGGAACGCGACGAACAGCAGGCTCTTGCGGTACGGGCCGAACAGCCTGAGGATGCGTCGCTTCTGCGCGGGCGGTTGAGCTGTGGCCGACCCGGTGGTGGTCACCCTGGGCTCCTTGTCTTGGGGGATGTTCAGTCGGTGGAGCGCAGGACGAGTGCGGAGTTGAAGCCGCCGTGGCCCCGGGCCAGGACGAGCGCCGTGGACACGGGGGTGTGCCGGGGCGCGGTGACCAGGTCCAGGCCGTAGCCGGGGGCGGGCGTGACGTTCACCGTCGGCGGGATCACCGAGTCCCGCATGGCCAGCAGGGCGGTGGCGACGTCCAGCGGGGCGGCGCCCGACCCGAGCCGTCCCGTCATGGTCTTGGGCGCGGTGACGGGCACCGCCCGGGGCCCGAACACCGCGGTGATCGCGTCCGCCTCGGTCCGGTCGAGTTCGGGGACGCCGGCCGCGTCGGCGAAGACGACGTCGATCTGATGCGGCGACAGGCCCGCGTCGTCCAGCGCGATCTCGACGGCCTTGCGCAGCGCCGGCTCGCGCCCGCTGCCCGGACGCGGGTCGAACGTGGCCCCGTAGCCGCTGATCTCGCCGTAGACGCGGGCGGCGCCGCGTCGGCGGGCGGCGTCGGCGTCCTCCAGGATCAGCAGGGCTCCGCCCTCACCGGGCACGTATCCGCCGGCGTCGGCGTCGAAGGGGAGGTAGGCCCGGTCCGGGCGTTCCTCGCGGCTCAGCTTCCCGGTGGTCAGTTGGGCCACCCACCCCCAGGGGCAGATGGCGGCGTCCACACCGCCGGAAAGGATCAGATCGCTGCCCTTGCGGACCAGCCGGCGCGCGTGCGCGAGGGCGTCCAGGCCGCCCGCCTGGTCGGAGACCACCACCCCGCTGGGACCGCGCAGACCGTGCCGGATCGAGATCTGGCCGGTGTTGACCGCGTAGAACCAGGCGAAGGACTGGTAGGCGCTGACGTACTGGCTGCCCTTGCTCCACAGGTTCTGCAGTTGCCCCTGGCCGAACTCGAAGCCGCCGCTGGTGCTGGCGGTCATCACGCCCATGCCGAGCGTGTCGGCCTCCCGCGTGCTCACCCCGGCGTCGGACAGGGCGTCGTCGGCGCCGACCAGCGCCAGCTGGGTCATGCGGTCGGTCTGCGGGACGAGCCGGCTGGGCAGATGGTCCTCGACGGTGAACCCGTCGATCTGTCCGGCCAGCTTGGAGGGGTAGCTCTCCGGATCGAAACGCGTGATGCGGCCGATGCCGCTCCGGGACGCGCGGGTGGCGTCCCAGTAGTCCTCCACGCCGCAGCCGTTGGGGGACACGATGCCGATGCCGGTCACCACGACCTGGGAACTCATGCGGCTGTCTTCCTGTCCGGTCGGGCGAGGACCATCGCGCTCTGGAAGCCGCCGAAACCGCTGCCGACGGTCAGCACCGTGTCGGTGCGCCAGTCGCGCGCGGTCAGCGGCACATAGTCGAGGTCGCAGTCGGGGTCGGGATGGTGCAGGTTCGCTGTCGGGGGCACCACGTTGTTCTCCATGGCCAGGACGCAGGCGGCGATCTCGATCGAGCCGATCGCGCCCAGCGAGTGGCCCACCATCGACTTGATCGAGCTCATCGGGGTCCGGCGGGCGTGCTCGCCGAGGCTGCGCTTGACGGCGCTGGTCTCGTGCCGGTCGTTCTGCTTGGTCCCCGAGCCGTGCGCGTTGATGTAGTCGACCGTGTCCGGGCCGATCCGCGCCTCGTCCAGCGCCGAGCGGATGGCCTCGGCCATCTCCTTGCCGTCGGGACGCAGGCCGGTCATGTGGAAGGCGTTGCACCGCGAGGCGTATCCGGCGATCTCCGCGTACACATGGGCGCCGCGCCGGCGCGCCGACTCCCACTCCTCCAGGACGAACATCGCCGCGCCCTCGCCCAGCACGAACCCGTTGCGGGTGCGGTCGAAGGGCCGGGAGGCGTGCTCGGGGTCGTCGTTGCGCGGTGTGGTCGCCTTGATCGCGTCGAAACACGCCATGGTGATCGGCGAGATCGGGGCGTCCGCGGCACCGGTGATCATCACCTCGGCCGAGCCGTCGCGGATCAGTTCGGCCGCGTAGCCGACCGCGTCGATGCCCGAGGTGCAGCCCGTGGACACCACCGTCGAGGGCCCCTCGGCGCCGACCGCCCAGGCGACCTCGGCGGCGAACGAGCTCGGCACGAAGTAGTTGTACAGATGCGGGACGGCGTACTGGTGGTCGACGAGGTCGAGCCGGCCGCCGTCACTGACCACCCGGTACTCCTCGTCGAGGCCCATGGTGGCGCCCACGGCGCTGCCGATGGCCACCCCGAGGCGGTGCGGCGCCAGGCCCTGCGGGTCCAGCCCGCTGTCGCCCAGTGCCTCACGGGCCGTCACCAGGGCGAACTGCGCGGCCCGGTCGGTGCGCCGGATCTCCTGCGGACCGAGCCCGTGCTCCGAGGGATCGAAGTCGATCTCGGCCGCGACCCGGGAACGGAACGGCGACGGGTCGAAGAACGTGATCCCCCGCGTCGCCGTCCGGCCCTCGCTCAGCAGGCTCCAGAAGTTCTTGGTCCCGATCCCGCCCGGAGCCGCCACCCCGACCCCGGTGACGACCACCCGCCGGCCGCTCACGCCGACTCCCAGGCGTAGAACCTGCGCGCCATGGCGTCCGCGGGGGAGCGCCAGGTCGCCGGGTCGTAGGCGTCGATGAACGGATCGAGGTCCTGACTGATCCGCCTGAACCGCGGATCGGTCTTCGCCCGCTCGATCAGCTCCCCGCCGTTGTCGTCGTCGAAGTCCTGAAGATGGAAGTACAGGCCGTTGAACATGAAGAGCTGGCGTCGCCGGGTCCCCATGCGGTGCGGCATGTCGGTCTCGTCGAAAGCAGTGAAAAGCCGAGCAACGTCGGCACTCGAACGAGAATCCATTTTGGCCACTATCAGATTGCTGTGCACTCGACCGCTCCTCCTCGAGGATGTGCCGCGCCTACAGATACTTGACCAGTGCCGTCCATTCGGCGAGCTCCTCCTCCGACAGCGGCGGCAGGCAAGGCTGTTCGGCATATGGGATTCCGTAATTCGTCCACTCGGGGGGCGGATACATGGCATTCCACGCGAACCCCATCCACATCAGGCCCTCGCCGAGGCTCTTCCCTATGGATCTCATGGCGGACCTGCGCCTCGCCCGCATGCCAGTCTCCACTTCGCCGGAAAACCATCTGCTGCCACCATGGGTGGCCCTCCTCAAGAGGAAACAGGCGACGCGTCGCATACCACTGGAAGGAATGTGAAGTTCCGCTCGCGCCGTTCTCGAACGGCACCCCGGGAAATACGGGCGGCCGCATCGCGCGACGGCACGGACAGACGCCATGGCACGGGCGGAGCACTAGGGTTGTCGCGGGAGGCCCTATATGAGGTGCTGGGAGTGACGCCGTCGGCGGAGCAGGCCACGCGTCGACGCCGGGCGATCGCGGCCCACGACCACCCGGCGCGCTTCGCGCCCGCCCCGGCCCGCAAGGACGTCGGCCCCGTCGCCGACGCGGTCCGTGCGGCCGGCCCCGTCGCCGACGCGGTCGGTGAGGCCGGGCTCGGCCCCGGCCTGACCGCTGCGTCCCGGGACCGGCTCACCGACGCCGAGCGCGCGGGCCACGCCGGCCAGGACCACCCGGCCGTCCTCGGTCACATCCCGCACGCCACGGCGAAAGGACCCCAGCGTTGATCGTGATCGCCCACCTCAGCGACCCCCACATCGACAGCGGACAGCGCAGCTTCGAGCGCACCCGGGCTGTCATGGACTACCTCGAAGACCTCCCCGGCGACCTGGACGCGGTCCTGGTCACCGGAGACATCGCCGACCACGCCCTGCCCGCCGAGTACGAGCGGGCCCGCACCCTGCTGACCTCCAGGCACCCGGTCATGATCTGCCCCGGCAACCACGACGACCGCGCGGCGTTCCGGGAGTTCCTGCTGGGCCGGCCCCCATCGGGGGCACCGGTCAACCAGGTGCACCGCACCGCCGACTTCGTCATCGCGCTGTGCGACTCCTCGGTGCCGGGCAAGAACGAGGGCTACCTCGAGGACGAGACCCTGGCGTGGCTGGAGGACGTCCTGGCGCAGACCGAGGCGCCCGTCCTGGTCGGTTTCCACCACCCGCCGGCCCTGCTGCACGCCCCCTTCGTCGACGGCATCCGCCAGTTCGGAGCAGAGCGACTTGCCGCACTGACGGACCGCCACCCCCACCTCGCGGCCTTCCTGTGCGGGCACGCCCACACCGCGGCGGCGACCATCTTCGCCGGACGCCCCCTGCTGGTGGCACCGGGAGTGGTCTCCACGCTCCGGCTCCCCTGGGAACGCCGCGCCCACCCCGAGGACCACGTCCACCTCGACCAGCCACCCGCACTCGCCTTCCACGTCCTGGACGACGAGGGACGGCTCACCACGCACTACCGGAGCGTCAACACCTGATCCCGCGGCCACGGACCGGGGACCGCACAGACCGCGCCCGCGGTGAGGGCCTGGGGCGAGGATCTGGGGCGAGGGCCTGGGGCGAGGCCTCCTCACCCGCCGGGGCGACGCCCGGCCCTGTCGCCGGGGCGACGCCCGGCCAACTCACCGGGCCGACAGGGCCGTTGCCCGGCCGCGGGCCGCGGGCGGGCCGCCCACCGCGTTCAGCCTCCGGCGGTCGAGCGGCGAGGGGCGACGCTCCAGCCGGGCCGTGAGCAGCTCGGCCGCCCGCCCGTACGCGCCGCCCGAGATCAGGGCGTGCAGCAGGGTCTCCTCCACCACCTCGTGCTGAGCCTTGCTGGCACCCACCCGGGCGACCAGCGGCAGCAACGGCCCCAGCCGCAGCACCGCTTCGTGCCAGTGCCGGCGGACCACGGACGCAAGCGCGTCGCACAACGGCGCGATCACCCGCGAGAACACCTCCCGGCCGTCCGCCAGCGCATGCGCCCGCAGCCGCCCCAGCCCCGAAAGATCGCCGGCCGCGGCGAACGCCAGCGCGGCGTGCAGCGCGGCGAACCCCGTCGCGGGCGCCTCCAGCCAGTCCCGGGGAGCCGCCTCCAGCAGCTCGGCGAGCGGCAGCCCCCCGCTCCAACTGCCCGTCATCCGCGCCCGCCACAGCAAAGAGGCCGAGTCGACCAGCAGCCGCCCCCCGCTGACCTGCGAGGCGACCAGTTCCCGGTCGTAGCGGCGCAGCAGCGCCCCACGGTCCTCCAAGGTCAGCTCGTGCAGCGCGGCATGCCAGGACAGATGGGAACGGTGGCTCGCCCCGGCCCCGTGGCAGTCCAGCCACTCATCCAGCCAGGCCAGACCGGCACGGTGCTCACCGGTCTCGTAGAAGACGTGCGCCCGGGCATGAACGGCATGGCCGGCCGCGGGATGCGCCGCCAGCGCCTGCACGGCCAGTGCGTCGGCCTCCTGCCAGCGCTCCTGCTCCTGGCGGACGAAGGCCAGCTGCCCCAGATACCACCAGTCCTGCCCGTAGATGCCGGACAGCCCCTCGATCAGCGCCCAGGCCTCCTCGGCGCCGGTGACACCGTTGAAGGAGACGGTCGGCACCGCCGCACTCACCACCAGCGCGTCGCGCGGATGGGCGGCGATATGGCCCAGCAGCGCCGCCTTGCCCTGCTCCTCGGTGCCGCACAGACGCGCCGCCACCGCCGCCACCATGCTGCGCTCACGCTCGTCCGCCCGGCGGGACGCGGCCCGGCGGGCCGCCGCGAGCGCCACGGACGCGTCCGCGGCGCCCCCGCACTCGTGGCCGAGCAGCGCCAGCGTCGCATGACCGACCGCGAACCCCGGATCGACGCCGACCGCCTCGTTCAGCAGCGCCCCCGCGCCGGCCCGGCCCGCCAGAATCCGCTCCAGCGCCCGCCCGTACAGCTTTGCCGCCTCGGCGCCCGTGCTCAGCCTCAGGCCGTAGCGGTCCCGCGGCCCGGACACCCGGCGGCCGGCGAGCGCCGCCAGCACACCGCTCGCGACCTGCGCGGCCTGCGCGCGGATCTCCGGGATCGCCGTGGTCTCCAGCAGGTTCCCGCGCCGCGCGGCCCCGATCGTCCACAGCCGCAGCGCCGCGCGGCCGGCCGCCGGCACCAGCCGCCCGTCGCCCGACGTGTCGAACCCCAGGCCGGCGGGACCGGTCGTCGCATAACCGCGGTCCAGCACGCACCGCACCAGCGGATCGCCCGTGCGCCGCATGTCGGTCTGCGCCCCGGTGCAGTTGACGACCGCGCCGACCCGCAGCGTCCGTCCGTCGCTCAGCCGCACCACCACCACGCCGTGGTGCGGCACCGCGTAGACCACCTCCGCCGCGCCGGTCCGCAGCCGGCCCGCGGCCCGCAGCGCACGGAGCGTGGCCGCCGTCCTCGGCGCGATGCGGTGCCGGTGCACCTCCCAGGCCCGCAGATCCTCGGTGAGGAAGCGCGCCCGGTCGGCCGCCGACAACTGCTGCCACAGCGCCGCCGTCACCCCGCGCAGCCCGTCCATGCCGGGCCGCCAGTCGCCGCAGGCGCGCCGGCTCGCGGCCAGGTGCCGGCGCACGTCGCGGCGCAGGGTGTCCAGACCGCGTGAGGCGTCCAGGCCCGGCGGCTCGGCGGGCGGGGAGGGATCGGCCAGATGCTCCTGGGGAACGAGCCCGTGCCGGGAGACCGCGTGCACCACCCGGTCCGGGCGGGCCAGCGTGACGGCCAGATCGGCCATGGTCAGCCCCGTGCCGACCAGCAGCAGGTCCTGCGCCCCGGCCAGGTGGTCCAGTGCGCCCGGCGCCCAGGGATCGGCGACGAAGTGCCCCGAGGCCCGCAGTTCGGTGCCGGCCCAGTCCTGGCCCGGGGCGAAGTTGCCCAGCGCGAACACCGCCGCGTCCACCCGCAGTTCGCCCCCGCCCGCGAGCCGCAGCGCCGTCCCGGAGCCCTGCTCGCGGACGGCGACGACCCGCTCCCGCACCCGGTGCAGCCGCCCCAGCGCGCATTCCCGGACGGTGTGCTGGAGCACCTCGGCCAGATATTGCCCGTACTCCTGGCGGGGCACGAAATCACCGGGACCGGCGTCAGGACGCCGGCCGGTGAGCCAGCGCAGGAAGTGCCCGGGATCGTCGGGGAAGGCGCTCATCTTGCCGGCCGGCACATTCAGCAGATGGCGCGGATCGGCTGTTCCGTAGGCGACACCGGGGCCGGCCGCCTCGGCCGGGTCGACCAGCCATATCTCGACCGCCCGACGGGCCTTCTCGGCCTGGCGCAGCAGCTGAACCACCGTCAGCGTCCCTGCCGCACCGGCTCCCACGACGGCGATGCGGCGCGAGGCGGAACTCCAGTTCATTGATCTCACTCCCTGATGCGTTCGGCTTCAGCGGGCATCGGGCCCCGTCCCCTCACGTCGCGGGCCCTGGCCGGTGCCCGCGGTCGCGAAGGCCTCGCCCGCCATGCCGGCGGTGAGGGTCGTGCCCTCGGCCGGGTCGATCAGCAGGAACGAGCCGGTGCGGCGGTTGGCGGCGTAGGAATCGAGCGCCAGCGGTTCGGCGGTGCGCAGCACCACATGGCCGATGTCGTTGACCTTCAAGGACGTGGCACCGCGGCGCTGTCGGAGCGTGTCGATGTCGATCCGGTACGAGATGTCCTTGACCACCGCGCGGACCGTGCGGGTGGTGTGCTTGAGCAGCACCGTCGCGCCGACCCGCAGCTCTTGCTCGCTGAGATGGCAGACGTACGCCGCGACGTCCCGGGTGAGCCGCGGGGCCGGGCCCCGGGCCGCGATCAGGTCGCCGCGCGAGACGTCGAGGTCGTCGGCGAGGCGGACGGTCACCGACTGCGGCGCCCAGGCGATCTCCCGTTCCTCGCCGAGCACGTCGATGCCCGCGACCGTGCTGGTGCGCCCGGACGGCAGTACCGTCACCCGGTCCCCGACCCGCAGCACTCCGGACGCCAACTGGCCCGCGTAGCCGCGGTAGTCGTGATGCTCCACGCCCTGGGGGCGGATCACGTACTGGACCGGGAAGCGTGCCGCGTCCCGGCTCGGGTCGCTGCCGACCGGGACGCTCTCCAGGTGCTCCAGCAGGGTCGGGCCTCCGTACCAGGCCATCCGGGCGGAGGGCTCGACGACGTTGTCTCCGGCCAGTGCGGAGACCGGGATCACCACGACGCCCCCGACGCCCAGCGAGGCGGCGTAGGAGGTGAACTCGGCGGCGATGGCGGCGAAGACGGACTCCTCGTATCCGACGAGGTCCATCTTGTTGACGGCCAGCACCACATGGGGGACGCGCAGCAGTGCGGCGACGGCGACATGGCGGCGGGTCTGCTCCACCACGCCGTTGCGGGCGTCGACCAGGACGACGGCGAGTTCGGCGGTGGAGGCGCCGGTGACCATGTTGCGGGTGTACTGCACGTGCCCGGGGGTGTCGGCGAGGACGAACCGGCGCCGGGCGGTGGCGAAGTAGCGGTAGGCGACGTCGATGGTGATGCCCTGCTCGCGCTCGGCGCGCAGGCCGTCGGTCAGCAGCGCCAGATCGGGGGCGTCCTGCCCGCGGTTCGCCGAGGCGCGCTCGACGGCCTCCAGCTGGTCGGCCAGTACCGACCTGGAGTCGTGCAGCAGCCGGCCGACCAGGGTCGACTTGCCGTCGTCGACGGATCCGGCGGTGGCGAAGCGCAGCAGTGAGGTGGCGGCGGCCCGGTGGGCGGCGGTGGTCATGGCTAGAAGTACCCCTCGCGCTTGCGGTCTTCCATGGCGGCCTCGGAGAGCCGGTCGTCGGCGCGGGTCGCGCCGCGTTCGGTGAGAGGGCTGGCGGCGATCTCGGCGATGATCTCCGCGTTCGTGGCGGCCTCGGAGTCGATCGCGCCGGTGCAGGACATGTCGCCCACCGTCCGGTAGCGGACCAGCCGCCACGCGGAGCGCTCGGGCCCGCGGGGGCCGCCCCACTCGCCGGCGGCCAGCCACATGCCGCCCCGGCTGAACACCTGGCGCTTGTGGGCGTAGTAGATCTCCGGCAGCGCGATGTCCTCGCGCTCGATGTACTGCCACACGTCCAGCTCGGTCCAGTTGGACAGCGGGAAGACCCGCACATGCTCGCCGGGCGCGTGCCGGCCGTTGTACAGCGACCACAGCTCGGGGCGCTGGCGGCGCGGGTCCCAGGCACCGAACTCGTCGCGCACCGAGAAGACGCGCTCCTTGGCCCGGGCCTTCTCCTCGTCACGGCGGCCCCCGCCGAACACCGCGTCGAAACGGTGCGACTCGATGGCGTCCAGCAGCGGCACCGTCTGCAGCGGGTTACGGGTGCCGTCCGGGCGCTCACGCAGCCTGCCGTCGTCGATGAAGTCCTGGACGCGGGCCACATGCAGCCGCAGACCGTGCTCGGCGACCACCCGGTCGCGGTGCTCGATGACCTCGGGGAAGTTGTGCCCGGTGTCGACGTGCAGCAGCACGAAGGGCACCGGCGCGGGCGCGAAGGCCTTGAGCGCCAGGTGCAGCATGACGATGGAGTCCTTGCCGCCGGAGAACAGGATCACCGGCCGCTCGAACTCACCGGCCACCTCACGGAAGATGTGCGCCGCCTCCGCCTCCAGCGCGTCCAGATGCGACAGCGCGAAGGCGTCCTTGGGCACCTCGACCACAGGCTGGTTCGCGGGCATCATGCAAGACCCCTCTCGGCCAGGAAGGCGTGCAGCTCGTCGGCGGACTCGGCCACCGACCGGCTCTGCGTGCGAACACGGAACTCCGGCTCCACCGGAGCCTCGTACGGGTCGTCCACACCGGTCAGACCCGAGATCTCACCCGCGGCCTGCCGCGCGTACAGGCCCTTCACGTCCCGCTCGCGGCACAGCCCGACCGGCGTGGCCACATGGACCTCCAGGAACGTCGTGCCCCCGGCGGCATGCCCCTCACGGACGGCGGCACGGGAGAAGGCGTACGGCGCGATGACCGGCGCCAGCACCAGCACGCCGTGGGAGGCCAGCTTCTGCGCCACGAACCCGATCCGGGTCACGTTGGTGTGCCGGTCCTGACGGGTGAACCCCAGCCCCTGGGACAGGAAGGCGCGGATCTCGTCACCGTCGAGGACCTCGACCCGGCGCCCCTGCGCGCGCAGCCGTCCGGCCAGCGCACGGGCCAGGGTGCTCTTGCCCGCGCTGGGCAGCCCGGTCAGCCACACCGTGGCACCGCGCTCACCCGTACCGGCCGCGGAGCGGGTCACCGCGGTGCCCCCGGCGGCGGAGGCGTCAGCTGTGGTCACGTGATGCTCTCCCGAAGTGAGTTGACGATCTGTCAGAAACGAGTGACCGGCCCCGGATTGCCCGCCCCGCCTCGCCCCACCCCGCCCGGTCCGCGTGAACTCCCGTGCCGGGACGGCGGGGCGCCGCAGCCTCTTCAGGAGGTGGCGAACTCGGCCAGGGCCCGGCCCAGGACGTCCATGTCGATCCGGTGCCAGGAACCGGGCAGTTCGAGCCCCCGGCCCTCGGGCAGGGCCGCCGCGGTCGCCTGCGCCGCGGCACGCAGCCAGTCGCTGGTGTGGTCGCTGTTGAGGACCAGGGCCGGCGTCCGGTACCCGGCGAGCCGGTCGGCCGGGACGCTGTGGTCGCCGCAGATCGCGGTGTCGTAGACGAGGGTGTGGGCGTTCGCCTCGTTCACCGCCCAGATCGGGCCCCGGCGCCACTCCGCGACGGTGTCGGGCGTGAGCCCCAGGAAGCTGCCGAGGAAGTACTCCACCGCCTCCTCGCGCCGGTCCTCCTCCAGCAGCACCCGCAGCGTCTTGGTGATGTTCCACGGCGGCTTGGGGAATTGGCCGACGCGGAAGAACGGCTCGTGCAGCGCCAGCCTCGTGATCGGTACGCCGCCGAGGGCCGCCTCGAGCGCGAGGTTGGCGCCCGTGGACCCGGCGAACACCACGGCCGAGCCGCCGGCTTCCTGGATCACCGCCTCCAGGTCCTCGACCTCCCGCTGGACGGCGTACGCGGGGGAGTCGCCGCTCTGGCCGCGCCCCCGGCGGTCGTAGACGTAGGTGGTGCAGTGCGGCGCCAGTTCGGGAACGAGCGCGTCGAAGATCGTGTGATCGCGGAACGCGCCGTTGAGGAGCACGATCGGCGGGCCCTCACCCGTTTTCTCGTAAGCGATCGTCGTGCCGTCCCGGGAAACGACTTTGCGCATCACGCACTCCTCACGCCGAACGGAGGTGCTCTCACCTCACCGCATGCCGGAAATTTTCGAGCGCCGCGGTGGACCACCGGTCGAGAACCGGTCGCGGGAGTCATGACCTTCGGGGGAGCGGGCGGGCTTCGACGGCCCGGCGGACGGTAGTTCGGACGGCGCCGGTCGGGCTGGGGGCGATGAGCCTCGTCCGTGCCGCCCGCGCTGTGGATTCGGCGTTCGGCGGCGTGAGGTGGGGCAGCTCCACCGATGGGCCGCAGCATCCGCGCTCTGGGACCCAAGTGTTTGACGCAATGATTGCGTCATTGCATGGTTCGGTGATGCTCTTCCCTACGCCGGATCTCACCGCGACGGATCGCCAGGTCCTCGACCAGATCGACCTGATGCGCGAGACCCTGTGGCACAGCGTGCGCACCTCATCCACGAAGTGGACGGCCGGCCTGCGCAAGTTCCTCACGGCGGATGCAGTGGCGGCCTCGAATTCCATCGAGGGCTTCAAGGTGGCAACTGTCGACGTCGAGGACCTCATGGAAGGTGAGAGTGAGGTCGACATCTCGGAGGAGAACCGGGAGGAGACCCTTGCCTGTCAGCGGATGATGACCTATATCCAGACCCTCCACGATGTTGAGGACTTCTCCTACAGCAAGGGCCTGCTCAACGGCCTGCACTGGATGCTGCAGGGGCACCGGCACAGCGTTCGCCGACCGGCAGGCCAGTGGCGCAAGGGCCCCGTCTACGTCAACGACGCCCGCGATCCCAGCATCGCCGCCTACACCGCCCCCGATGCCGGGCTCGTCCCCGATCTGATGCAGGAACTCGTCGACTGGCTCAACGAGAACGACGATACGCACGCCCTGGTGCGGGCCGCGATGGCCCACCTGCACCTGGTCTCCATCGACCCCTGGGCCGACGGCAACGGCCGTATGTCCCGCTCCCTGCAAACCCTCATGATCGCCCGGGAGTCGGTTCTCGCGCCCGAGTTCTCCTCCATCGAAAGCTGGCTGGGACGACCGGGCAACACCTGGGAGTACTACCGCGAACTCAATGACCGGGGCAGCCACTATCAACCCGATCAAGACGTTGCCGGCTGGATCCGTTTCAACCTCACCGCCTACCACCAGCAGGCTCAGACCGTCCAGGGCCGCCTTGCCCGCTCGGGCCGTGTCTGGAACGCCCTCGCCGACTTCGCCGGCCGCACCGGCCTCGACGAACGCACCATCACAGCGCTCCATGACGTCGCCATGGCCGGACGCGTACGCCGTGCCCGCTACCAGCACGCCGAAGCCCTCAGCCTCCAGCAGGCTCAACGCGACCTGCGCGACCTCACAACCGCCGACATTCTCCAGCCCGTCGGCCGTACCCGGGCCCGCTACTACACCGCAGGCCGGCAGTTCCCCCAGGACGCCATCGACATCGCACAGACGCCTATGACCCTGACGCACCCCTACCGTTCCTGACGGGGTGGCGCATCCCGGATCCGGCCGGCGGGCCGGCCGGATCACTGGTCTGCCGAGGTAGGGGAGGCCGGTGCGGCCGGCTGCCCGGGCCGGCCGTATTCAGCGTCCGGCGACCGCCTGGCCGGCGACCGCCTGGCCGGCGACCAGTTGCTGGTAGGGGGCGCAGCGGGCGAGGAGGGCGGGGTGGTCGCCGGTGTGGACGACGGCGCCTTCGTTCAGCATCATCACGTGGTGGGCGTGCTGGACGGTGGAGAGGCGGTGCGCGACGACGATGACGGCGCGTGTTTCCGCGAGGGTCTCCACGACGGTGCGGAACCGCTGCTCGTTGAGGCCGTCGAGCTGGCTGGTGGGTTCGTCCAGCAGGACGATGTCGGCGTCGGAGAGCAACGCGCGCGCCAGCGCCATGCGTTGTCTCTGTCCGCCGGACAGGTCCGACTCCCGGCCCAGGAGTGTGTCGAGGCCCTGGGGGAGGCGGGCGATGTCCTCGGTGAGCCGGCCCGGGGTGGCAGGCGTGGCCGGGGGTGGTCAGGCGTGGCCGACGGGGGCCGCCGGCAGGGGGCCGGGGCCACCGGTCCAGGGGAGGAAGGCGGTGCCGGCCAGCGCGGTGCCCAGGGCCAGCAGTACGCCGGCGGAGCCGGTCGCCAGATCCGCCGAGAGCCGCAGCAACTGGTCTCCGGGGAAGGCGAGATGGCCCTGGTAGGAGATCTGGTGGAGCGACAGCAGCCTGCGGTGCCGGTCCAGCGCGATCTGGCAGTGGTCGGCTGCGCCTGGCAAGTCCGCGGAGTCCGGGGGGTTTTGGACGTGCGGGTGCGGGTGCGGGCGGGTCAGGGCCAGATAGCCGAGCAGTCCCGCGCGGCCGTTGAACAGGCCCGGCTGGATGATGAACTCGGGTTCGGCCGCGCGGCGGATCGGCGTCTCGTATCCGGCGCAGGGACTGTCGGGACGGTGGGCGAGCAGGGCGCTCAGGGCCAGTCCGATGCCGGCGCTGCCGGTCTCGACGTAGGGGAGCATCCGGTAGGCGTCGACGACCTGGACCGTGCCGTCCGCCGCGGTCACACACCGGTCGAGGTCCAGTCCGAGCAGTGTCTCGGCCTGGTCGAGCAGGGCGTGGTCCCCGGTGTGCTCGTAGAGGCGGACCAGGGTGAGCGCCGCACCGGAGGCCCCGCCGAGCAGGCCGGCCTTGCGGCCCCCGCCGCCGGGGCCCGCCTTCTCCAGTTCGTCGGCCGCGGCCCGCGCATGGGCGAGGGAGGACACCAGCAGCCGGGGATCACCGGTGGCGGCGGCGAAGTGCAGCAGGGCCAGGGCGATGCCGGCGCCGCCGGACGCCAGGTCCGGGCCCGGAAGGATGTCCGGGGCGGCGGCGAGCCGGTGCAGCAGTTCGAGCGCGGCTTCCCGTTCCCCGAGCAGGTCGAGCGTGTAGGCCACACCGTGGCCGCCGGAGTAGAGACCGGGCAGGGCCGGGCGGCTTCGCGCGGCGTCGGCGAGCCACCGCACGTGCTCGGCGTCCGTGCCGGCACCGGTGACGTGCAGGGCGTAGAGAACACCCGCCGCTCCGTGGGCCAGGCCCAGGCCGCCCCGGGTGAACAGGGCGACGTCACCGGGGAAGAGCCGGTCGGCGCGCTCGGGGGTGGCCATCGCCCGGATACCGGCCGCGAGCGAGTCGCGGATGCCCGGCCAGTTCGCCTGCGGCCCGGTCAGCAGGGCCGTGGTCTCGGCCCTGCGCAGGCCCAGCTCGGGCCGGGGGGTGCGGCCGTCCGAGGCCGAAGGGGCCAGCAGACGGCGGATCTCTGCCGTAAATCCCGGGGGCACGGGGAAGCGGCGCTCGATGACCTCGGCGAGCTCGCCGGCCTTGCCCGCGTCCAGGGCCGGCAACTGCGCCAGCGGCAGGAACAGCCACAGCCGGATCGCGGCCAGCCCGTATCGGTCGATCTCGGGCCCGGTGTACCCCGCCGGCGCGGTGAACCCCGCGGCGCCCAGCGCGGGACGGACGAAGTCGTCGACACGGCTGGCGAGTTCGAAGTCGATGAAACAGATGTCGCCGTCCGGCCGGACGATCAGGTTGCGCGGGTGGAGGTCCCCGAACACGACCCCGTGGGCGTGCATCGCCCCCAGGATCCGCTCGATCCGCTCCACGACGGCGACCGCGTCACGGGTGTACTGGGCCACCACGGCGTCGTCGGCGTCCGGATGGATCAGCGGGTAGTGCGCGGTCAGCCACTGGCTCAGGGACTGCCCCTCGACGAACTCCTGCACCAGGAAACGGTGTTCCCAGACGGTCAGCAGCCCATGCACGGCGGGGACACCGGGCAGGCCGGCCAGCTGGGCCATCATGTCGTGCTCCTGTTGCAGCCGGGTGACGGCGTCGACCCCGCGCTGGTCCAGCCCCGCATGGGCGCGCGCCTCCTTCAGCACCACCTGCGGACCCCCGGTGTCCTTGCGCGCCACATAGACGCCGCCCGCGTTGGAGAAGTGCAGGACACGCTCCACGGTGTAGGGCAGCCCGGGCTCCTGGGGCGCGGTCCGCTCGGCGACGGCCGGTGCCACGAAGGCGGGCACGGGCGCCCAGTCGGGGACCGAGAAGCCGGCGCCGCGCACGTCGGGAACCAGCCGGCCCTCCGGGTCCTCCAGGGCCAGCACCCGCTCGCCGGCGTCGTTGTGGCAGTGCCGCTCGGCGAATCCCCCGTAGCGCAGATAGAGCGGACCTTCCCCCCAGCGCAGATCGCTGAGGATGTACGGTCCCCGCCGTCCGGCCAGCAGCCGGCCCAGCCCGTCCAGGCACCGCTGCAACTCGGCGTCGCCCACGGGGTAGAGCGTGCAGAACTTCCCGCTCGACCCGCGCGGGGAGTACTCGGAGTTCTGCATCTGCAGGATCGGCAGCCCGCGCAGGAACTTGAACGTGATGTGCTCCCGCAGGCAGTAGGCGTAGACCTGCTCGAGGACCGCCTCGGCGTCCTCCGCGCACGAGGACACGTGGATCTTCCAGCCCTGCGAGGGCAGTTGCACGTCCACCGGGCGTACCACCGCCCAGATCTCCAGGTCGCCGCGCTCCCATCCCGCGGGCAGCGGCCGGCTGACGGCCGCGAACTCCTCGTGTGCGCCCCACCGTCGCGGCGAGTCGTAGAAGATCGGGTCTGCGTAGGCGTAGGCCTCGTACCGGTTGTCCATCGGACTTCTCCTCAGGGCAGGGGCATGTGCAGGTGAGACAGCGAAGAGAGCTGGAGAGAGCGGGATCTGCCCCGGCCCGGGAGACGGCGGGAGCCGGGTGCGCATCATCGGTGGAGGCCGTAATCCCTGACAGGGATGTGACACTCGAAGTATTGGGAAAGCGACACTTCATCCACAACGGCGCGAGAGAAGGCTTTTCTGAAGATATTCACCCCGGCGCGGCGACGGGACTGCGGATCCTCGACAGCGCCAAGGCGCACACCGGATCACCGAACCACCCCGGCGCGCCGCGCACCGGCCGGCACGGACGGCACCGCCACATTCCGGCCGGGCCCGTGACCGGGACGTTCGCCAGGGCCGGGCCGCACCGACAGCCCCGGAACACCTGGGCCCTCAGGCGCGCCGAAGACGGCACCGGCCCGGCGCCGGGCGCGACGGCGGCCGACCGGGTGAGGCATATGCCCCCGGACGATCCATTAGTCATACCGGCACGGAAGATGCGACCGGCCCCGCCACCGGCCGTCCCGACCCGTCAGCGAGCCTTCCGCGAGCCCGACAGCGGGCTGCCGAACAACGATTTCCCGCCCGGGTCCCGCCGCCCGGGCCCCCGCAACGGGTTGCAGATTCACCGGGTTCCTCCGAGGATGCCTCGGCCTTCAGGCCGGGGTGGGGGTACCTCCCGCTTGCGGGGGAGAATCGGGTTCCTGCGGAGCAGGGCAGGAAACGGGATTTCGCCTCCAGGGCGAAACACCGTCCACCTGATGTGGGTAGGTTGCGTGCCGTGCGGTGCGAGAACCGAGCGCGCGCACCGTGCTGATCGAGAGCCAGGACAGCACATGCGCCTCCAAGCTTTGCTGTATCGAACCGGGCTGGTTTCGACCCGGCTGGTGTTGATCGCGGAAGACCTGTCGGGTCGCTGACCCGCAGGCAGCGTGAGCCAGGAATCCCCCTGCTTTAGAGCTCGCACAGATAGGTGTGGGGTCATGGTCGCCGGGTGGAGCGGTCGAGCCAGCGATGGGTAGGCCAGGCGCGGCGGATAGGGCTACGCACGGTGATGATGGCGTCAGCGATGTCAAAGAAGGCGTTGATGACGCTGGTCTGGCATTCGTAGCATCGGGCGAGCCAGTGGAAAGAACCGCACGCTTGAAGTGGCCGGGACTAGAAACGGAGCATCGGCCACCGCGCCAGTCCCCGACTCTGCTTACCCGGGGCGCCGGTGGTGGCCGTTCACTGAGCGGTTCGGAGTACGAGCAGGCCGCCCACGACTCGGCGGGCGGCCTGCTTCCCTCGTAGCGTTGTGCTGCCTGCCGTCAGCTCCGGCCGGCTGTGCGGCGCCTGCGTGCGATGGACACTGCGCCAGTGCCGACCAGCCGCGACCGCGAGACCGACACCCGCAACGACGGGAGTGCTGCTCGATGTGGTCGCGTGGCACCATATGCACTGCCCAGCGGGGCGATCGCGTTCTCACGCACGGGTGCCTTGCGCGCCGGGGCGCTGCTTCTGGGCGTCGACGACGGCCCGCTCCAGCACGGCGGTGGATTGGATGACCGTGCCGGGCTTGATGCCGTAGGCCTGCTTGACCTGGACAGCGCGGCTGCCGAGATAGGCGTACGTCTTGCGGTCGAAGATCCATTCGGTGCGATCGCCGCTCTTCTGGTCGACGTGGGCCAGGGCGATGCCCTCGCGTCCCGCGGCGTCCTTGGCGTGGTCCACCACCACAACCCCGGGGATCTTGGCGGCGGCCCGGTACAGCGCTGCGTTCAGCTTCGCCGGTGCGAGCTGCTCCCTGAGCAGGTCGCCGACCGTGGCGAATGCCTCCTGGTCGGGGGAGTTCCCCTGGCCCTTGGTCTCCTTGTAGATCTTCTTCAGCAGGGCGTCCGGGTCGGTGGGCAGCGTCTTGAGGTAGTCGTAGGAGGGGCCGCCCAAGCTGCTCTCGACGTCGCTGTCGAGGGTGATGCCGCCCTTGGGCTTGTAGCCGGGCTCGTCCAGCCAGCCCTGCTTGCCATCGGGGGAATTCCAGACCTCACGGATATGCAGGGGCTGGACCAAGGCCTTGGACTCGTCTGCGTCGGTGTGCGAGACGACGAGGTAGGAGACCTTGCTCTTGATGTAGATGTACTGGCCCGGGCCGGGTTCGGGCGTCTTGCGGGCCGAGGCGGCGGCGGCGATGTGCTCGACGGTGGAGGCGAGCTGGGCGGTGCTGCCGGGCTCGATGCGCACGACCGGCGCTTCGACCGGGGGCGGGGTGGCCGCGGCCGGGCCGCTGCCCCCGGAACCGGTCAGCGCGGTGAAGGCGAAGGCGCCGGCCAGGGCGGCGGCGGTGACCGGGACACCGATCAGCAGGACACGGCGTGCCGGGCGGCGGGACGGCGCAGGGGCGGGTGCGGCGGGCTGGATCTCGCTCATCAGGTGCTCCTCGAGAAGCAGGTGACGGTCGAGCGACAGGTGCGGGTCTCCCGGCGCCGGCAGCAACCGGGCCAGTTCCGCGTGGTCCAGCGACTCCTCACGCCGAGACTTCTTGCGGATCATTCGGACCTCTCCTCGTACGACTCATGTGACCGGGCCGCGGAAGTGCGGCCGCCCTGTACTTGTCCGTTGCGCGGTAGCGGTTCCGTGCGTTTCCTCAGTTCTTCGTCGGCCAGTTTGCTCAGCCGTCTGCGGGCGCGGGACAGGCGGGAGCGCACGGTGCCGACCGGGACGCCGAGCACGGCCGCCGTCTCCGCGTAGCTGAGCCCGGACCACACACAGAGTGTGAAGACCTCGCGCTCGCTCCGGCGCAGCTTCTTCAGCGCCCGCTGGGCGGCAGCCAGCTGGTCGGCATCGGCTATGCGGCCGACGAGTTCGTCGGCGAAGTCCGGGACCGTTTCCTTGGCCGGCAGGCGTTCCAGGGCCCGCTGGTGGCGGCGCGCAGCGCGGGTGGTGTTGCGCAGTACGTTCACGGCGATGCCCATCAGCCAGGGGCGCGGGCTGTCGCCCTCGTCCCGCAGCTTGGCGCGCAGCCGCCATGCCTCCAAGAAGGTCAGCGAGACGATGTCCTCGGCGACGGTCCAGTCCCCGGTCACGCGCACCGCGTGCCGGTGGACCAGTCGGGCGTGGTCACGGAAGAGCTCGCGGAACGCCTCGGGGTCGCCTGCCCGTATCCGGGTGTGCAATGAGTAGTCCACGTCCATCCTTGTCCACGCGGCAGGGCAGGTTCCCGTGGCGTGCGTCACACGGTTCGCAGACATGGGGCTCCGCGGCCGACTCGCGCATCGCGTTCACCGTCTCCGTGAGCTGAGCGACATCTCGGGCAGCAGCCAGTACTGGGCGGCACGGCAGTTGAGCAGCAGGGCAAATGGCGTTGTCAGGTTGAGTGGAGGTCTTGTCTGTCCATCCCCTCGAACTGTGGAGATCTTCTAGGAACTCGCGTAGGTAAGCGCGTTGGGGTATCTCGGTAGCAGAACAGAGACAGGACCTGGTGATCATGGAGTTGCGACGCTCTGTGATCACCAGGAGACCTATGCCTACCCTGCCGTCATGGCTGACTGAACCCCTCTGGGACCAATTCACGGCACTGCTGCCGCAGCGGCCGGTCTACGATCCGGCCCACCCGCTTGGCTGCCACCGCCCGCGGATCAGCGACCGGATCGTCTTCGACAAACTGCTCCAACTCCTGCGCTTCGGCTGCTCCTATCAGGCAATCGCCGACACGACGTGCTCGGCCACCACGATCCGCAACCGCCGCGACGAATGGATCCGGCTCGGCATCTTCACCCAGTTCCAGCGCATCGCCCTGGAGTCCTACGGCCGCATCGTAGGTCTCGTCCTGGACCAGATTGCCATCGACGGGTCGATCACCAAAGCACCCGGAGGCGGAGAAGCCGCCGGACGCTCACCGGTCGACCGCGGCAAACAAGGGCTCAAACGCTCAGGAATGACGGACGGTTACGGAATTCACTCGGCCGCGTACTGGCCGGAGCGAACTGCCACGACTCTCCCCTGCTTGTCCCCACCCTGGACCTGCTGCACGACCTCGGCCCGCTGCCCGACGACATCACCGTGCACCTGGACTCGGGCTACGACTTGGGCAAGACCCGTACCATCCTCGACCAACGCGGGCTGAAAGGCCGGATCGCGCACAAGGGCGAAAAGGCCCCGGTCCAGGCCACCCAGCGCTGGCACATAGAGCGCACGCACGCCTGGCAAAACGCCTTCCGCCGGCTCGCGCGATGCTACGAACGCCGGGCCAGTGTCATCAACGCCTTCTTTGACTTGGCTGACGCCATCATCACCGTGCGTAGCCTTATCCGCCGCGCCTGGCCTACCCACCGCTGGCACGACCGCTCCATCCGGCGACCATGACCCCACGCCTATCTGTGCGAGCTCTTAGCTGGGGGAGGATTCAAAGCCGCCACCGCACCACGGGACCCACCCAGGACCACGGGACCCCACCCCCGGCGAACGCAGCGACCCGGGGCCGACTCGTGGGCGAGCTGGACGGTGAGCAACTCATGCTCTGGCTCGGTGAGTTCGCCGCGGCCGGCGGGGAAGTTGCCTCCACCGACGCCGACTCCCGGCCCGGCGCACGCTTCACCGGCAACGCTGCACGTTCTGGCAGACCTCGGACGGTTCAGCGACGGGCCCGGTAAACACCGCTGCCGTCACGGGACTTCACCATGTGCCCCCGCCTGCGCAAGGGCCTTGTGATTGATCGAGCGCAGGTCGGACCGTTCGGGTCGAATCGGTCGCCGCCCCCTGGAGCCGCTGATAGACATGTGCGGTGACGGGCGACGACTCCAGCGGGTTTCAGGCAGGGCAGTCGGGACTGATCGTGAGGGTCCCTGAGGCGGAACCTGCTGTACGAGCGTGGCGTGAGCGACTGGACCCTTCGGCCCGCGCGGGGATGCCGGCCCACGTGACCGTGCTCTTCCCGTTTCTCGACGCGGGCCGCATCGACGGCGACGCCTGTGCTGCCATCGGCGAGGTGATCGGACGCCACCGGTCCTTCGAGGCCCGGTTCGACCACTGCGGCCGGTTCCCCGGGATCGTGTACCTCGCTCCCGAACCCGGTGCATCGTTCCGCCGGCTCACCGAGGCGATCGTGGACCGGTGGCCCGAGACCCCGCCGTTCGGCGGGCAGTTCGACGACATCGTTCCGCATCTGACCATCGTCCAGGGGCAGGACGACGCTGTCCTGGACGAGGTCGAGGCCGACCTTCGCAGCCGGCCTCCCGTCGTTACCCGAGTGGCGTCGGTCGACCTCCTGGTCCACGACGGGACCCGGTGGCAGGAGCGGGCGTCGTTCAAGCTCCCCTGATATCCCTGCCGGTGTTGATTCCCCCGCCGACGGACCGCGATCCGGACAGGGCTGCCGACTGGCCACCCGCTCCGATCAGCCTTGCCAGGGTCTGCGTCCGCATGCTCGCCCCCTACGGCGTCATGACGGGCTTGTGGGCTGCTGGATCTGTGCGATGTGCCTGCGGAGGAGCCGGCCGGGCTCAGGGAGCGGATCCCCCCGCATGAAGGCGGACAAGGCCTCGATGGCCTCCAGAGTCCCGGCAAGGCACCTGCTGATGTGGGTGCGATGCTCCGGGTCTGTCATCTCGCGCGCCTCGTCCCGCCCGATCACCAGGGTCTCGGTGATCAGTCCGGCGGCGTCCGTGATCCGGGACTGAACCTCTCTCGCGTTCGGCATCAGCCTGACTGCCAGTTCGGCGTCGTCGATGAAAGCCCGCGCGATGGGGCGCCAGGGCTGCCGCTCTTCAGACACGGGCCTCAGCTTGCAGTCCTTCAAGTGCCTGCGAAGGGCGTACAGCTCGTACAGGGCCTTCTCGCCTGCGGCTCTTCCGCGCTCCTCCAAGAGGCCGGCTCGGGCTGCTTCCTGCTGCTCCCGCGTCACCGTCGCCTGGTGCCGCTGCTGGAGCCACCCGCCCAGGAGCGCTCCTCCGGCGCCTACTACGGCACCGCCGAAACCGATGAGCGCCACCGACGTCTCGGCTTCCACTCTGCCCCCATCAACTCGACGTGTCAGCGCGGGGTGGCACGGCCGCCCCGGGCCGTCGCCGGTCACTCGGACCGGAGGTTCTCCAGTGTCGAGCGGGTGTCGGTCTTCACCCACCGTGAAACCTCGCCGATCTCGGGCGGAGTGGCTGTCTCGTAGGAGGACGTGTAGACGCTCCAGCTCATCTGGTACGTCATCCAGCCGTCGCGCACCGCGAGGATCACCGCCCGGCTGCCGCTGGTTCCCGAGCCGGACGTGGTGTCCTCGGTGACGAGGTAGGCCTCGTCGCCGAAACCGGACACCTTCTCCACCTCGTAGTCCTCGTAACGCTGGTGGTACTCGGACCACACAGCGGTGAACTCGGGGGAGGGGTCGGTCGTCTTGTGCAGATCCATCTGCACCGAGAGGTACGCGTCGGAGTAGGAGGAACTGGAGGATTTCTTCAGGGAGATGCTGCAGTAACTTTCATCGATGGCCTTGTGCTTCAGCGAGTTGTGCGTGGGGGCGTTGTCCTCCTCGGCGTACTCGGTCCTCAAAGCGGTGTAGTCGACCGAGGAACAGAGATTGGCCCTGGCCCGGTATCCCGCAAGATCCGGGTCGTCGCCGAGCGGGCCGAGAAGGAAGACCCCGCCGGCCCACAGCGCGGAGGCGACCACCGCACCGACCGCCGCCCACAGCACCGCGCGCCCCGCCGTGCCCCTGCCGCCGGACGGCGGGGGAAAACCCGGCGGCTGCCCGTACGCGTACGGCTGGGCCGGAGGATAGACGGGAGGAGGCCCGTAGCTGTTCGCCGGCACCGGCCCCGTGTACGGGCCCGGGGCGGGTTCGGGTCTGGGCAGCGGCGACGGCTGGTGATGCGCCTGCGACTGGTTTGGGGGAGCGGGCACGGGCGGGGGCGGAGCGGTGGAGCCGGGCGGAGGTGACGCCTGCGTCGGGGGCTGCGCCGGGACGTCCTCGGGCCGATCCTGCATCCTGTGCTCCTTCTCCGAAGTCGTCGGGCGTGCGGTCAAGGTGGCGGAACGGACGCCGGGCCCGACGTCGGCCGTCCCTCGCCGGACACGACCGTGAACCGGTCGGGCAGGGTGGCGGCGTCTGGGGGTGGCGCGGTCGCAGTGGAGCCACGGGCCGGCGGGACAGGGAACCGATCCGGCGGCCGGCCGCCGTGAGCAGACTTTCGGGGCCGTACGACGGAACCGGGATGCCCATGCCACTCCACGTGAAATGCCTCAACAGGCCGATTCTAGGGGGAAGTTCAACAGAAGTGACCTTGCCGCATCGACCGTTGCACAGCGGTTGATCCCGCCGGAAACAGTCCGGTCCCGGGGCTCGCTCCCGTAGGAGGGCCGCTCGCGATCCCGCCTCGCCTCGGGCGGCGGACGGCTCCCGTCCTGCCGGTGCTGCGCGCGGGCGGTGTCCGATCCGCTGCTGGATGTCGCTGTGAGGCGGCCCGGCACGGATGTCCGCGTCGCCTCCGCCGTCTTCCGCCCGAGCGGACCGTGTTGCAGGTGGCGGCCCGGTGGGCTGCCTCTGTTGCACGAGAAGCCCGCGCTCATGACGTACTCCCCCTCCAGATGTCCGTGAACCGGTCGAGCAGTGCGGCGGCCGCCGTCACGTCGTCCGTGAGCGGC